>JAFZNQ010000023.1 GCA_017552965.1 Abditibacteriota bacterium
GCCGGGATGACGGCTATTTCGTACTGGCTCCGGTCACCCGCGAGGGTGCATCCTGCAGCGGGAAAGGGCGCCTTGGGCGGACACGGGAGTGTCCGCCCAAGGCCGTATAATAATAATGCGGTGCGGCTGGCGCACCGCGCCTGCCGCAACACTTCCATCCAAGGTGACGGCGGGTCGAGGGCTTTTGCTTGTCCCCGCTTATACGGCCCCTCCCGTCTGCCGCCTCCGGCATAGCCGGAGTAAGGAATGCGGCAGACGGGCCCTCCAGAGATGTTTCCGCTCTCCGCCTTATACGGCCCCTCCAACGGCTTTCTGCCGTCGGTGCCCCCCGGCGGAGTATATTTGCCCCGTTGGGCTTGTCCGTAGCCGTGGTTCGCGGTTCGTTTGAAGGGGATCTCTTACCGGTGAGTGCTCGATGAGCCCTCACCGCCGAGATGACGTTTTATTGAACGGGACAACGTTTCGCCGAGATGACGTCGTTGTTGAACGGGACAACTGGGAGACGGGGCTTTTGGCGGGTGAATGTGGTATAATCATTATAGCGACAAATGGGCCTTGGGGCCTGACGGGGGAAAGATATGGGCTTTTGCGCCTGGGCGGAGTCGGAGCCGTCCTACAGACAATACCACGATGAAGAATGGGGCGTGCCGGTGCACGATGAGATCAGGATGTTCGAGTATCTCACTCTCGAGTGCATGCAGTGCGGCCTCAGCTGGTCTCTGATGCTGGCCAAGCGTGAAGTGTTCCGCCGATGCTTTGCCGGCTTTGATTACCGGGCCGTCGCCGCCTTCACGAAGGAGGATGAGGAGCGCATATTGAACACGCCGGGCATGATCCGGTCTCCCCGCAAGATAAAGGCCGTCGTCAACAACGCCCGCCGCTCCCTGGATCTGACTGAGGAATACGGCGGTCTGTGCCCCTTTTTCTGGAGCTTCACGGAGGGCAGGGTGGTAATATACCCCGAGCACCGGTCCGGCCGGGTCCCCGTGTCCAACGGCCTTTCCGCCCGGGTGGCGGCGGCTCTGAAAAAGAGAGGCTTTCTCTACGTGGGGCCCGTGACCATGTATTCGCATCTGCAGTCCTGCGGCGTCATCAACGATCACGACCCGGAGTGCCCCGGCTATAAAGACGTGATCGCTTCCCATCCCTATGTGATCCTGCCGGCGGAGGGCGAGGTCTTTTAGGCCCGGTCCGGATGACTATGAAGAATATGAGATTATTGGGCAACGGGCTGCTGCTCCTGGCGGCCATGATCTGGGGGGCCTCCTTTGCCTTTCAGCGGGCGGGCATGGACAGCGCGGAGCCTGTCACTTTTACCGCCGTGAGAATGTCCCTTGCCACCCTTGCCGTGGGCCTGGTGGCGCTGCTGACCCGGCGAAAGAAAGGGGGAGCCGCCCGGCGGACCGCCGCCGAAGAACGCCAATACCGCAAAAACACCCTTGTCGGCGGCGTATGGTGCGGCGTGTTCCTGACCCTGGGCACCGTGTTTCAGCAGATGGGCCTGGTCTATACCCCCGCGGGAAAGGCCGGCTTCATCACCGTCATGTATATGCTGCTGGTCCCCCTGTTTGCCTTTGTCCTCTTTGGAAAAAAGATCACCTGGCTGGTGGCGGCGGCTGTGCTGCTGGGGGTCGTCGGGATGTATTTTCTGTGCATATCCGGCGAATTCCGGCTCCTGAAAGGCGACCTGCTGGTATGCGCCTGCGCCGTCTTTTACGCCTGCCATATACTCAGCGTGGATCATTACGCCGGGCTGGGGGAGCCTGTCAGTATGTCCGCCATCCAGTTCGCCGTGGTCACCGTCATCGCTTCAATAGCAGCCTTTGTCATGGAGGAGCCCTCCGCGGAAAAGCTGGCCCCGGCCATAGTGCCCATCCTCTACAGCGGCATCGTGTCCGCAGGCGGCGGCTTCACCCTGCAGCTCATAGCCCAAAAACACACCGAGCCCACCACCGCGTCGCTCCTCATGAGCATGGAAGCAGTGTTTGCGGTGATCGGCGGAGTCCTCCTGCTCGGGGAGCATATGACCGCCCGGGAGCTGGCGGGGTGCGTCATCATGTTTGCGGCCATTACCCTGGTCCAATTGCCCCGGGCACGGAAAGAGTGAAGGAGAAAACACTTCTCGTCATCCCGGCGGAAATGGCAACAGATCAAACGCCGTTGGCGTTTGGCCATTTCCGGGAAGGGACCCACGGTGGGGCCCATTTGCTTCTTCCTTGCTCCCGCGTGTGGAGAAAGCAAATGGGAGGGGCCGTATCATAGTACTGACGAGAAGTGTGAGGAGGCTTTTCCAGCCCCGCTTGTACGGCCCCTCCGGGTTTTTTCCTTGCCCTCCCTGCCGCATGGACCACTTATAGGCTTTATTCGTACCCCGCTTGTACGGCCCCTTCCACCTGCCCGCTCTGTCTTTGACAGAGTAAGGAACGGGCAGGCGGACCCTCCGTAGATCCCTGACCCAAAACGGCCTAAAGATTCTTTGCCGTTTTGGGCGGGATGACGCGGGGTGTGGCGCACCATTCTCAACGCCGGGGATGTGATGATCACTCCGCCGTCATCCCAGCGCCTGAGACGCAGTCGATGGCGTTGGAGATCTGTGGGGGCACCGATGCCAAAGGCATTGGGGGTTCCACGTCGGCGGAGATACGCGAAAAGCCACTCCGAGGAATGACGTTGCCCCGCGATACGGACCCTCCGGGCTTTGTCCTTGCCCTCCCTGCCGCATAGACCACTTATAGGCTTTATTCGTACCCCGCGATACGGCCCCTCCCACCAGCCCTCTCTGCCATTGGCAGAGTAAGGAATGCGGCTGGCGGGCCCCTCCTGAGATCTCTTACCCCAAATCGCGTAATGCTGACGCATTACATGAGATGCGATTTGGGCCGAGATGACGCGGGGTTTACCGCCGGGATGACGGTTCCTCGCGTTACTGCTCATGCCGGGTCCTCTGTTGTCCCGTTGGGTGAGTTCGAGAGCGAAGGCTCGCGTTTCGTTTGAAGGGGATCTCTTACCGCCTCCTGCGGAGGCGCCGAGATGACGTCGTTATTGAACGGGACAACGTTCGTGCGGCGAGATGACGGCGGAGAGGGGCGCAGGCGCCTGCCGCACCGCTTCCATCCGGGTGGACGTTTTTGCAAACACGGCGGCTGTGGGAGGCCCTTTTGTATGCTATAATGGAATTGACACACCAAATAATACGAGGCCAAAAGCCGGGAGCGTGTATATGAAAAGCATGTTTGTCCTTGTTCCGTTGCTCGTCATGTTCTGCAGTCTGCTGAATGCCGAGGCGGCAGAGGGAGGTCCCGGTCAGGGCCCGTCCGGAGAAAAACACTTGAAGTCCATCATCAACATCCACCCCGCCTACACGGTGGGAGACACGGAGGACGCCCTGTTCTCGTCCTTCATCGAGCATATAGGCAGAGCCGTGTATCACGGCATTTATGAGCCCGGGCATCCCAGGGCGGACAAGGACGGCTTCCGTCAGGACGTCATCGATCTGGTGAAGCCTCTGGGCCTCTCTTTGGTCAGGTATCCGGGAGGCAATTTCGTGTCCGGCTACGACTGGCGGGACGGCATAGGCCCGCGGGAGCGGCGGCCCCGGCGCATGGAGCTGGCCTGGAAGTCCGTGGAGACCAACCAGATAGGCGTGGACGAGTTTGCCCTGTGGTGCAAAAAGGCGGGGCTGCAGCCCATGATGGCGGTGAATATGGGCAGCGCCGGCGCCAAAGACGCCATAGAGCTCATGGAATACTGCAATCATCCCGGGGGCACCTATTGGTCCGACCTGCGCCGGGAGAACGGCAGCCCCGAGCCCCACGGCATCAAATACTGGTGCTTGGGCAACGAGATAGACGGGGACTGGCAGATCTGCCACAAGACGGCGGAGGAATACGGCCGTCTGGCCTATGAGACCGGCAAGCTCATGAAGCTCATGGACCCGGACTGCCGCCTCACCGTGTGCGGCTCTTCCAACTACGCCATGAGTGGCGACTGGGAGGCGGAGGTGCTGCGGCACACCTACGGTATAGCGGACCTGGTGGCCATACATGCCTACTACGGGTGCCACGGGGGAGACGTGCCCGCCTTTCTCGCCTGCAATCTGGAGCTGGAGGACTATATCAAGAAGGTGGCGGGCATCATAGAGTATATCCGCCACGCCAAGCGCACGGACAAAAAGGTGTATATATCCGTGGACGAGTGGAACGTGTGGTATCACGGAGACCGGCTGCCCCACGAGGACTGGTCGGAGGCCCCGCACATAGTGGAGGACAACTACGTCTTCGTGGACGCCCTGGCCTTCGCTTCCATATTCATGACCATTCTCCGCAACTGCGACAACGTCAAGGCGGCCTGTATGGCCCAGCTGGTGAACGTCATCGCCCCCATAATGACCGAGAACGCCGAAGAGGGCGGCCGCTGCTGGGTCCAGCCTACCTACTGGCCTTTCCTGCATATATGCAAATGGGGCAGGGGCACCGTGCTGGATATGAGGATCGAGGGCGACACCTACGACACCGGCGGGAGAAAGGGCATAGGCTGCCTGGACTCTCTGGCGGTCATATCCCGGGACAAGAAAGAGCTGACCATCTTCGCAGTGAACAGGAGCCTGGACAGCGATATGGATTTCAAGTGCGACCTGTCCTCCTTCGGCGCCGTCAGAATGATCGAGCAGCTGGTGCTGAACAGTGACGACCTGAACGCCGAAAACACTCCGGACGAGCCGGACCTGGTAAAGCCCCGGCCCGGAACAGGCTGCCTCATCGACGACGGCCATCTGACGGGGATCCTGGAAAAGCACAGCTGGAACGTGATAAGGATAAGTCTGGATAAATGAAAGGCATAAGGACGTTAGTGTGCGCTGCGGTCCTGCTGGTGTCCGGCAGTCTTTTGTATGCCGATACGGCAGGACCCGAAGCCGCCGCAGGAGAAAAACCATTGAGAGCCACTATTACCATACATCCCGCCTACACGGTGGGAGAGACCGACGACGCCCTGTTCTCATCCTTTGCGGAACATATGGGCAGGTGCGTGTATCACGGCATCTACGAGCCGGAGCATCCCCGGGCGGACAAGGACGGCTTCCGTCAGGACGTCATAGACCTGATAAAGCCCCTGGGCCTGGAGTGCGTCAGGTATCCGGGAGGCAATTTCCTCTCCGGCTACGACTGGAAGGACGGCATAGGCCCCAAAAAGGACCGGCCTGTCCGGAAGGAGCTGGCCTGGAGATCCATTGAGACCAATCAGTTCGGCGTGGACGAATTTATGGCCTGGTGCAAAAAGACGGGGGTCAAGCCCATGATGGGCGTGAATCTGGGCACCGCCGGAGCAAAGGAAGCCATAGAGCTCATGGAATACTGCAACCACCCGGGAGGGACTTACTGGTCCGACCTGCGGAAGGCCAACGGCAGCCCCGAGCCCTACGGCGTCAAATACTGGTGCCTGGGCAACGAGATGGACGGAGACTGGCAGATAGGCCACAAGACCGCCTCGGAATACGGCCGGTTGGCCTATGAGACCGGCAAGCTCATGAAGCTCATGGATCCGGAGTGCCGCCTCACCGTCTGCGGCTCCTCCGCCTACCGCATGAGCGGCGACTGGGAAGCGGAGGTGCTCAGGCACACCTGGCCCATAGCGGACTACATCGCCATCCACGGCTACTACGGCGTTCCGAACGGCGGCATCCCCGCATTTCTGGCCTCCAATCTGGAGCTGGAGGACTACATCCGCAAGGTGGCGGGCATCATTGAGTATGTCCGCCTCACGAAGCGCAGCGACAAGCGGGTGTATATATCCGTGGACGAGTGGAACGTGGCTTATCACGGCGACCGGATACCCCACGAGGACTGGACCGAGGCGCCCCACATAGGCGAGGACCACTACGTGTTCGTGGACTCCCTGGCCTTTGCGTCCCTGCTGATGACTATCATCCGCAACTGCGACACAGTCAAGGCGGCATGCTTTGCCCAGCTGGTGAACGTGCTGGCCCCGGTGCTCACGGAAAACAGGGAAGAGGGAGGCCGCAGCTGGGCCCAGACCATCTACTGGCCCTTCATGCACCTGTCCCAATGGGGCAGGGGCACCGTGCTGGATATGAGGATCCAGGGCGACACCTATGACGCCGGCGGGAGAAAGGGCATAGGCTGCCTGGACTCTCTGGCGGTCATATCCCGGGACAAAAAGGAGCTCACCCTCTTTGCGGTGAACAGGAGCCTGGACAGCAGTCTGACCGCAGAGTGCGACCTGTCCCGCTTCGGCAAGTGTTCCGTGGCCGGGCATACGGTGCTGAACAACGAGGACCTGAATGCCGAGAACACTCCCGAGGAGCCGGACCGGGTGAAGCCCCGGGCGGCCCACGGCTGCCGGCTGCAGGACGGAGTCCTGACGGCAGAGCTGGAAAAGCACAGCTGGAACGTGATCAGGATCAAGCTGGACTGAGAGGAATTTTGTGCCTGCCGCTTTTGCCCTGCAAAAGCGGCAGGCACAAAACGATAATGGCGGCAGGCGCTCAGCGCCCGCCGCACCACTTTGCCGGGTGCGCATGTCCCGTTCAGTGACAACGTCATCTCGGCGGTGAGGGCCCTTCAGGCCATCACCGGTAAGAGATCCCCTAAGAAAGAACCGCGAGCCCGGGCCACGGACCGGCCCAACGGGACAAGAAATCGCTATGCTGCTTTCTCCATACCCCGCTTGTACGGCCCCTCCCACCAGCCCCCTCTGCCAATGGCAGAGCAAGGAATGGGCTGGCGGGCCCCGTCCGTAGATCTCTTACCCCAAATCGCGTAATGCTGACGCATTACATAAGATGCGATTTGGGCCGGGATGACGCGGGGTTTTCCGCCGGGATGACGCTTGATCAGAGTGGTTCTTCTCTCCGCCGAGTGGCCCCCCCAACGGCCTATGGCCGTCGGTGCCCCCACAGATCTCCAACGCCCTCGCTTCGTTCGGGCGCCGGGATGACGGCGGAGAGGCCGGGATGACGCGGGGCATGCTGTCTTTCCTCGCGTCACTGCTCAGGCCGGGTCCTCCCCGTTTGCCCCTCCCGCGAGCGGGAGTAAGGAATGCGGCTGGCGGGCCCCGTCCGTAGGTTTTCCGTTCTCCGCCGAGTGGCCCCCCCAACGGCCTATGGCCGTCGGTGCCCCCACAGATCTCCAACGCCCTCGCTTCGTTCGGGCGC
>JAFZNQ010000024.1 GCA_017552965.1 Abditibacteriota bacterium
CCCAACAACCTGATGCCCTATATCAGCAAGGTGGCCGTGGGCGAGCTTGCCCGCCTCAACGTATTCGGCAACGACTACCGGACCCATGACGGCACCGGCGTCCGGGACTATATACACGTGATGGACCTGGCAGAGGGGCATCTCCGCGCCCTGGAGCATATATCCGGCAAGAGCGGCGTGCATATATACAACCTGGGCACGGGCAACGGCTACTCGGTGCTGGATATGGTAAAGGCCTTCGAAAAGGCTACCGGGCAAAGGGTGCCCTACGTCATCGCTCCCAGACGGCCCGGGGACGTGGACGCCTGCTATGCCGACCCCTCCAAGGCAGAGAGAGAGCTGGGCTTCAGGGCCCGTTATACGATCGAGGATATGTGCCGGGACACCTGGCGCTGGCAGTCTGCCAATCCCATGGGTTATAAAACGGAGAAAAAATGATGGACAAACAGATGGAAGAAGTCCTGGGGGCCTGGGGGCTGGCAGAGATATGCACACAGTGTTATCCCTTTGGCAACGGACATATCAACGACACCTACTGCGTGGAATGCGTCACGGACAAATACGTGCTGCAGCGCATCAACCACCTGGTGTTTACCCGGCCGGATCAGGTGATGGACAATATCAGCAGGGTCACAGCCCACATCAGAGCCAAGGGGCAGCTCACCCTGAACGTGGTGCCCACCACGGATGACAAGCCCTATTACAAGGACTCAAAGGGCTGCTGGTGGCGCGTGTATGATTTTATCAAGGGCGCCGTGACCTACGAGCTCATCAAGGACAGCAACATGATGTATGAGGCGGGCAAGGCCATAGGCGACTTTTCCCGGCTGCTGTCGGATTTCCCCATAGGCACCCTGTATGAGACCATCCCCCATTTTCACGACACCCCGGCCCGTTTCAAGGCTCTTAAGGCCGCTATCAAGGCCGACAAATTCGGCAGGCTCAAGGCCTGCAAAAAAGAGATAGACTTTATGATGGACCGGGAGCACGAGGTCTCCTTTATGACCGACCTGCAGAAGAAGGGCGAGATACCCACCCGGGTCACCATCAACGACACCAAGATCAACAACGTGATGTTTGACGAAGCGGGCCGGGCTGCCTGCGTGATAGATCTGGACACGGTGATGCCCGGCATCATAGGCAACGACTTCGGCGACGCTGTCCGCATAGGCTGCTGTATGGCGGAGGAGGACGAAAAGGATCTGTCCAAAGTGGTCTTCAACATGGACTATTACGACTCCTTCAGCCGGGGCTTTCTGGAAAGCTGCGGCGGCAGCCTCAACGCCATGGAAAAAGCTACCCTGGCCATGGCCGCCAAGCTGCGCACCTTTGAGGACGGCATCAGGTTTATGACCGACCACCTCTCCGGAGACGTGTATTTCAAGATACACAGAGAAAACCACAATCTGGACCGCTGCCGCACCCAGCTGAAGATGGTGGAGCAGATGGAAGAGCTGCTGGACGCCCGCAAGTCGGCCTTCACCCCCAAAAGAATAAAAAGCATCAAGGAGGCAGAATAATGTACGTAGGAAGAATTGTGATCATAGGCATGGCCCGGGGCAAGGCCTTTGCGGGCTACAGAGTGTCCTCCCGCTCCTTTCCCAACAGGATCGCCGCGCCCGTTCCCGAGGGGATAGCCATCCAGCCTCTGGATCCGGAGGATATGAAGCGCAATCCGTATATTGCCTACAACGCCCTGAGGATATCAAAGGGCGGCATCATCGCCACCAACGGTTCGCACACGGACCCCATCTTTGACGCCCTGGAGGCCGGGGCCTCCCCCGCCTCCGCCCTCAGAACGGTGCTGGAGGAGATGGGCTACGAAAAGGACCACCTGAATACCCCCCGCATAGCCGGCATCATCCGGGGCGGCAAGGGATATCTGGGCATTGTCCGGGATGACGGCTGCGACGTGGAGAGCTTTGACCTGAAGGACGGGTGTTGCAGGATCATCACCACCTACGAGCTCAACCATTTTGACTCAAAGGAATACGCCCTGGATTTTGACACCGCAGACGCCGGCGCCCGCTACGTGGTGGACGGAGGCTGCTTCGGGGAGCTGGAGCTGCCAGTGTGCTCCTGCGTCTGCTTCGGCGGCGAGACTGCCGTCTGCAACCCCCACAAAAAGAACTGAGAACCGAGAGACATGTCCGGCGGGAATGCTTTTCCCGCCGGACATGTTATACAGATACCGCCATGAGATACTATTTCCCCATACTCCTTGCCGCCCTGACGATCCTGCTGGCTGCCGCCTGCGGAGCCGGCTGCCGGATAATAACGGGGGACCTCACCGTCTCCGAGCAAATGGCCGTCAGGGAGCTGCAGAGGTTTATCGGCGAAGCCGGCGAGCAGGTCCCCGAGACCGTGTCCTGCGACAGGGCCGTCCTTGAGGACGGCTGTATAGTGTTCGGCACCTATGGGGCCAACCCCCGTATACGCAAATACGCGCCCTCCGCCGCCGGGCTGGCGGAGGAGGAAAGCCTGACGTGCGAGAAGAATATCGGCGGCCGCCGGGTGTTCTTTGTCTGCGGCGGCGGTCCCCGCGGCGCTGTTTACGCCGCCTACTCCTTTTTGCGGAGCATGGGCTATTGCTTCTTTATAGACGGGTATCAGGCTCCCGGGAGCCTGTCGGAGCATCTGCCCGGGACCCTGCGGGAAAAGCCCGTCTTTGCCAAACGGGGCCTTTTGCCCTGGCACAATTTCCTTGACGGGCCCACCGCCTGGGACCCCGGGGACTACCGGGCCTATATCGACGACCTGCTGAGGACCGGGGGCAATATAGTGGCCTTCCATACCTATGACAGCGAACCCTTTGCCGCCTACAGGGAAGACGGGAAATACCTTATGGGGAGCCGCCTGCTGTCCTCCGCCTCGGCGGTATGGGGGACTGTTCCCACGTCCACCGCCGATTTTGCCTTTGGCACCGGCAGGCTCTTCGACAGAGAGTATTTCGGCGCGGAGACCACTCTCATACCCGACGACGACCGGGCCATAGAGGCGGAGCAGGAGGTGCTGCAGGACGCCTTGCTCTACGCCCGGGCCCGGGGCCTGGAGACCTGCCTGGGCTTTGAGATCGCCGGCGACCCCACCCGGCCGGAGGTGAGGGACGGCTTCATCAGGCGCATCAACAGCCTGCTGGACACCTATCCGGGGCTGGACTATATCGCCCTGTGGCAGCAGGAGACCCAGGGGGCCCAGGGCTTCCCCGAAAGCTACAATCTGCACATCCTGCCGGCAGCCAGAGAGAAGGGCAGCCCCCTGGAGGACTACGGTCTGGAAAGGCAGCAGATATTCAGGCAGGCCGTCTCCGGCGCCAAGGGGCAGCCGCCCTACTATCAGGATACGCCTGCCGGCGCCTTTGCCAGAGCCTGCGAGGGGGCCAGGCTGGAGCAGTTTGCCGAGCTGGCCCTGCTGCAGCTGGCCAAAAGGGAGCGGGCCCCGAGGCTGGTCATGTGCGGCTGGGGCGGAGACCGGCGGCTCATTTCCGCGGAGTATTATCCCGGGCTGGACAGGCTGCTGCCGGAGTCGGTGGTGTTTTCCTCTCTGGATATGATCGAGCCTCAGCCCCGTATAGACACAGGCTACGGCATGGTGTCAAAAAAGAGGGAAAAATGGCCGGTCCTGTGGCTGGAAAACGACGGGGACACCTGGCATCCCCAGCCCCACGTCCATACGCTGGAAGCCGCTCTGAAGGACGCTCAGGACAAGGGCTGCCGGGGGATAATGGGCATTCACTGGGAGACTGCGGACATAGAGGAAGACTGGGACTATATAGTGTCCGTGTGCCGGGACCGGAGCCTGACTGCCGAAAGATACTTTTACGGTCTGGCGCAAAAGGCCTTCCCCGGACCCGGGGAGGAGGTGGCCGGGCTGCTCTCGGCTCTGGACAGCCTGGGCTACCGCTGGGTGGGAGGCGCCGGACAAAACGAATGCGCCCCCTTTGCCTTCGGCCCCGGACCGGAGGAGCAGGAAAACAAGCTGGCGGACATATACGCCCGGCTGCAGGCCGTCGGCGAGCGATACGGCTCCACCTATTCCCTGCGGCGCCTGCTGGCCCGCATAAGGTGGGTGCTGGACTTCAACCAGGCCCAGAGGTCGGCGGTCAGGGGAGAGTATGACGACGCGCTCCTTGCCCGGGCTCTCGATTCCTACGTCCGCCGTATCGCCACCAGAGGCGAATACGGAGTGCTTGCCACCATCAACGCCAAGGCGCTGCCCCTCTGGAAGGGGAGCGGCGGAGGAAAAGAAATAACGCCCGGGGTGATATTCCCCCGGCAGGAGGGCAGCGCCGCAGAGGGGCGGGAGACGCGCTTTGAGTTTATCTGCCCGGGAGAGGCCTCCGCTGTTCTCTGCGCGGACAAGGGGCCGGTGCCTCTGGAGATCGCCGGCTCGGAAAGCTATGTGAAATACGCCCTTGTTCCCGCGGAATACGCCAAGCCTCCCTGCCTGCAGGTCGTCATAAAGACTCCGGAAGGGGAGTTCTGCCGATACAAGACGGTGATGCCCCGGCCGGAACAGCCGGCTCCCTTTTCCCCCGGCCATGCCCGGGGCTCCCTGGTCCTCCGGACCGAAAAGGGAGACGCCTTTTCCCGGCTCATTTGCTGGGACCGGGTGCAGGGAGCGGACTATTATACCGTGACCACTCCCGGCGGAAAAACGGTCTCCACCGCCACTCCCATGTTTCCCTGCCGGGAAAGCGGCGTCTATACCGTGTCGGCAGAGGGGACGGGCCTTTCCGAAAGCATAAGGGTCGAGACAGACCCGGGCTCGGGGAAGGCCAGAGTCCGGCTCCGCGCCGACGCCGGGGGAGCGCTGCTGACGCTCTCCGCCTCCCGGACCCCCCGGGAGTACAAAATAGCGTTCAGGGGCAGGAGCGGCGCCCGCGAATGGACCCTGCCCGGCAGCGCCGGGGAGTTCCGGCACAGGCCGGAGGAGCCGGGAGAATATACGGTGACCCCGGTGTTTGCCGACGGAGAGGGTAGGCCCGCCTCGGCAAAATGCTCCCGCGCCTACCCGCCGCCGGCGGAAAAGCTGGCCGTTACCCCTGACATGGTCCGGGCTGCCGGCGGCTCCGCCGGCAGCGACGGGCGTCTGATATTCGACGGAGGATACTTTACCCTGCCCGAAGACCCCTGCATGGATATGGGGGACGGCTTCGGGCTCTCCCTGTCCTTCAGGCCCGCGTCCGCCGAGGGCATGCCGGTCCTGCTCTCAAAAGGGATCTTTCAGGACAGGGGCTGGTTTTTGCAGATACTGGAAAACCGTCTGATCTTCCGCACCTCCGGCGGCGATCTGACCGGTCCCCCCGTCGAACCGGGCCGCCTTTATCGGGTGCGGGTGGAGATAAACGGGGGCCTGGGAGTCCTGTATATAGACGGGGAGGCGTATTCCTCCGCCCACATAGCCGCCGTCACGCCCCTGCCGGGACCTCTGACCCTGGGGACCTACAACGTCAGGGAGCCTCAGTTCATTTTCAGGGGAGAGATGGAAAGAATCGTTTTCTGGGGAACAGGCGCGGAATAAGGGGACAGGCCGGATATTAAGGAAAATAGTTTTTTTTGTAAAAATGATGCGTGTTAAACGAAGTATGGTATAATATAATTGTTCATGAGGGAACAGAGGCGATCCTCAAGGCAGACAGCCGGATCGTGAATGCTTGTCAAAGGAGAACGATATGAAACGAATAATACCTGCGATCATACTTGTGTGCCTGGCGATACTGTCATGGGCCTTGTTCTGCGGCTGCAGCAGATCTGCCCGGGCCGCGGAAACGGCGCGGGAGGCGGAGGCCCCTGTGAAAATGTCTATGGTCCCGGAGAACCCGGCAGCGGAGGCCGGGGCCGCGCAGGCTGTGTCTGCGCTGTCGAAAATGTCGGGCGGCAGAATGCCGGGATACGGGGCGCCGGTGCCCAAGCCGGCCGCGTCAAAGCGGCCCTCCTACGTCCCCCTGATGGAAAGAAAAGACGTCCTGGAAGCCTTTGAGGCCCACAAAGGCAATTTCTTTATCACCGCGGGTGAAAACGGCTGGGAGTCCTCCCGGGACTTTGAGCTCCCGGAAATAGTGCGCTCCGACCGGCGCCGCCCCGATTTCAGGGTGTATTCCGTCCGTTCGGTGATATGGGGCGGGCTGGAAAGAAACACCTTGGAGCTGAAGGGCGTTTCCACCCAGTGGCGGCCCGAGGGCCCCGACTTTATCCGCGTGAAGGATCCCTATGACAGCGAGGACAGCGATCACTTTGCGTGGCTGTATCTGGATCCGTCCTCCGGCTTTCGGGAGACCCTGAACAAAAAGACGGAGGAGCCTCTGAAGGACGGCCTGACCCTGACCCGCCTGGATATAGAAAAAGAGGCGCGGAAATACACGGAGGATCACGACGGCAGCGTGCCCGGTGACTTCATCGTATTCCAGGGACAATACAAGTCCGATCTGGAGCTCCTCACGGACGGGGCCGGCAGGCTGCTGTGGATATCTTCCACAGACAGGCTGCTCTCCGCCGAAAAGCAGGGGGACAGATACGCGCTGCTGACCACCAAGGGAGTCGCGTTTGTTTACCCCGGCAGCGGCGGGTCCGCAGCCGTTGATCTGTATGACCAGCCGCTGTTCCCTTCGCTGAACAGAGGGAGCGCGCCGGTCCTCGGGATCAAAAGCGGCCGGCTGCTGAAGGATGACGTGGCCCGCGTCGAATACGACAGCGGACTGGTGGTCCACTGGCGGCTGATCGAAAAGTATTCCGACCACAAAAACAACGCCGACAAAGGCCGGTTTCCCTACGCCGCCATCCTGTGGCACAACGGCAAGGCCGACATAAACGAAACCCACCTGGCCTGGGATCACGACCCGGACACTGCCCGGGAGCCGGCGTATAAGTGACGGAACCGCCGCAACAAACAGCAAACATATTTCAATGAGGGACCGGCGCCCCGCTCTCACAAAGGTCCGAAGCGGTATTTACGGCGGAACTTGCGTGACAGCGCAATCGTATAGTATAATAGTATAAAAAGTATGTAATATAGCGCAACAGGATCGGGTCCCCGGCGCAAATACCGGGACCGATAATACACTTCTATGGAGACCTGTATGACAAAAATATCTGTGATCCTCATCCTTGTATGCGTGGCTATACTGTCCTTATTGACCTTGGCCGGCGGTACTCGCAATGCCGCCTCTTCTGAGGATATACGGCAGTTAGCGGTGGCCACGCCGCCCATAGTCTGTCCGTCTCAGCCGGCCGCTCCTCCCCGTCAGCCGAAAAGGTGGGAGATCAAGAACGATTCGCCCCTTGAGCGCATGGGGAACCAGATCCCTGAGGAGCATCTTGCTGACAAAAGATTCTACTCCACCCGGGGCGACGCGGTGTCACGGATCATAAAATACAGTCACTGGATCGGCGGCAAGCCCGGCAGGAAAGGCTTTTTCGTGGATGACATACTTACGGGCAGAGACTACTTTATCGCCAAATTCTTTGAAGACCCGGAAGATTTTGCCCGCAAATACAGCGAAGCTGCGGTCAGGCGCTTTGACGGCGGCTTTGAGCTGACGGAATACGACATCTTCGAGGACGCCTGGAATTGTGATATGCTGTCGGTAAGACCCAATCCGTTTTATGAAAAGGTGCTGCAGGTGCTCAGGCACCGCGGAAAAGTCATCTGGGCGGACGATCACTGCAGACTGCTGGACGTCCGCAGCTCGGGGAAAGGATATATCATATTGCAGGACATGGGCGTGGAATACGTCAGCCTTGAAAACGGCAATATAGTGTCCGATCTGTATACCAAGAGCTTTAACCGCGGGTTTGATAAGGGCGTCTATATGGAAAACGCCGAATACCCCATTGAAGAAGGAAAGATACTCACCAGGAACATAGTGCGCATCAGGTATAAGAGCGGCTATGTCGTTCATTTCAAGGTCGTGATATCGCCGGAGGATTTCGTCAACGATTACGCCGATATAGCCGGGGATGACCGGCAGCCGGTCAAGTGGGGATTTCCTTCGGTGGTGTGGCATAACGACGTCAAATTGCCCAGTGCCGGCCCGGATCATCTCCCCGCGTGGGATATCAAAGACGATACTTCCCGGGAGCCCCGATACTGAGAGGCATACCCTGAGCCCCTGCCGGCGGTATTTGACAAACAAAGGAGAACTGCGAAATGAACAAGCTTACTGTGACTATCATTATTATTGCCGCTGCGGCTCTGGCGCTGTCTGTGTGCGTGGGCGCCGCGCTGAACAAGGCTCCCGACCAGGCGGCGGGAGAAGCCGCGGTCCTGCCCGGGCAGACAGGGCCGGCCCCGGCTGCCGCTGCGCCGGGGCAGAAGAAAATTCTGAAGCCCAAGCCCTTTAAAGGCATCAGCATTGCGGCTCCCATGCGCATTTCGCCCGAAGAAGCCGAGAAAATGAGAGTCGAGAGAGCAAAAGAGAAGGCGGAATGGATCAAAAACGTTGATCCCGCCTATGTCATAGGCCATCCCCGCAAGGTCGATATACTCCGGGCAAAAAACACTGCGGTGGTGTCCGACCAAAGGACTTCCTATGGCAAAAAGATTATTTTTAACGACCTGAAAGACGGTCCGGACAAACAGGCGGAGAAGCCCGGCATCATGAAGACGGCAGGCCGGCTGCCTGATCTCAGGGTCTATACCGTGAGAGTGTACCCGTCTGCCGGATATATCAAAAACTCCTGCGATTTCGGGCCTCCGAGAACAGCGGAATCCGCGAATATCATACTGTATAATTCCGGTGAGTATGAGTCAAGGGATCATTTTACCTGCGTATATACCGACGCTCCGCAGAAGGCCGAAGGGAGTTGGACGCTCCTCAGTTCCGAGCCCTTCGGAGCAGGCCTGACCCTGTATCGCTACGATATAGCAAAGGAAGCGCAGAAGCTGGTGGAGGACAAAAACAAGCTCTCGGACGGCAGCTGGTTTTATCCCAATCCCTACAAAAGCGCCCTGTCTGCGCTGAAGACAAAGGACGGGACCCTGGTATGGGCTTCGGCAACTGCTGCTCCCCTGAGCGTCCGGGAAAACGGAGACGGCTATATAGTAGTCACCGACAAAGGCGTTGACTGCGTATATTTTGACAACGGACTTCCATCTGTGGACGTTTACGATTCCAGAGATGATTATTTTTATTATATCTGGTTCGTGACGGACGAGGGCTTCACTCCGATGATCAAGTCGGGCAGGATGCTGACGGACAACATCGTCCGCCTCGAATACGACAACGGGCTGGTGGTCCACAAAAAGGTGAAGCTGGACTATGAGGACGTCAGAGCCAATATGGACAATGACAGGCACTGCTTTGCTTCGATCTTATGGCACAACGAACTCAAAGACAGAGGCATCAAGATGGGCCTGGGCCAGTATATCCTGGCAAGAGGCTTCAACGCCGACACGTCCAGAGAACCGTCGTATTAGAACGCGGCAAAAAAGGCAGGCTTTCCGCCTGCCTTTTGTTATTTGAAGAACACTTCCCGGCAGAAGCGGCCGATATCCGGCCACACGTCATAGTTGTCTATGATGTGCCAGCCTCCCTCCACCAGGAGCCATTCGCAGCGGACGCCGCGCTCCAGCAGCCTGTCCCTGTAGGTCTCCGACGGCTTGTAGAGGACCACGTCGTCGGCAGTGCCATGGATGAGCATATGGGGAGCCGAGGCTCTGGACACGTGGGTCAGGGGGCTGGCCTCCGGGACCCAGTAGTCTCTGCCCTCGGGCGTGCCGTCAAACAGCCTGGCGTATACGGCGTCGCTGATGGGGGCGAAAAAGCTTTCCCGTCCGCAGTAGTTCACCACGCCCTGCACCTGTGAGGACACGGCGGGGCGCTCCTCTCCCTCGTATTCCCCGGGCTTCAGGGTGCCCAGGGCGCAGCAGAGGGTGCCTCCTGCTGAATGGCCGAAGGCCCCTATGCGGTTGGGGTTTACGCCATATTTCCGGGCGTTGGCCCTGATATGGCGCACCGCCCTTTTGCAGTCCTCTATCTGGGCGGGCCATTTGGCCTCGCCCGTGAGCCGGTACTGTATGCTGAAGCATTTGAAGCCTATCTTTGCCATCTCCCCGGCCCAGGCCAGCATGGACTCCGGGTCGCCGGCGGACCAGCCGCCGCCGTGGATGCACACCATGGCGGGCTTGAAGTCCCCGCCGTCGTCCACCTCGGTCACGTGCATGATGAGGTCGTGTCCGCCCGCCTGCCCGTACACCACGTTCCTCTCGGTCTTTATCTCCTGAGCGCAGGCGGCAAGGCCTGCCGTCACCAGCAGTATCAGGAGTATGAGCTTTAACATATTATCCGTCCCCGCTTATTTGAAAAATACTTCCCGGCAGAACTTGCGGATCTCCGGCCAGATGTCATAGTTGTCTATGATATGCCAGCCCCCCTCCACCAGGAGCCAGTCGCAGCGCACTCCGCAGGCCCGCAGCCTGTCCCTGTAGGGCTCCGACGGCTGCCAGGGCACCAGATCGTCGATGGTGCCGTGTATCAGGATGTGAGGGGCGGAGGCCCGGGATACGTGGGCGTTAGGGTCTGCCTCGGCGGTCCTGTTGTCGCTCCCCGGGGCGCCGCCGAAGAGATTGTCATACAGGCCGTCCGTCATAAAGGCGGCCATATTCTCCGGACCGCAGTAGTTCACCACGCCCTGCACCTGCGAGGACACGGCGGGATGCTCCTCCCCTTCGAATTCTCCCGGCTTCAGTACGCCCAGCATGCAGGAGATGTGCCCGCCGGCGGAATGGCCGAAGGCCCCTATGCGGTTGGGGTCGATGCCGTATTTCCGGGCGTTGGCCCTAATATGGCGCACGGCTTTTTTGCAGTCCTCTATCTGGGCGGGCCATTTGGCCTCCCCCGTGAGCCGGTACTGTATGGTGAAGCACTTGAAGCCTATTTTGGCCATTTCCCCGGCCCAGCCCAGCATGCCCTCCGGCTCGCCGGCCACCCAGCCGCCGCCGTGGATGCACACCATGGCGGGCTTGAAGTCCCCGCCGTCCTCGACCTCCGTTATGTGCATGATGAGGTCGTGGCCGCCGGCCTGCCCGTACACCACGTTCCTCTCGGTCTTTATCTCCTGAGCAAAGGCTCCCGTACAGAGTAAGAGCGCCGCCGGCAACAGCGCCAACAGTATCAGTTTTATCATACTCTTCCCCGTTCTTATTTGAAAAATACTTCCTTGCAGAATTTGGTTATATCCGGCCAGATGTCATAGTTGTCTATGATGTGCCAGCCGCCCTCCACCAGTACCCAGTCGCAGCGGACGCCGCAGGCTCTCAGCCTGTCCCGGTAGGGCTCCGCCTGCCGGTACCACACCAGGTCGTCGGTGGTGCCGTGGATGAGCAGGTGGGGAGCCGAGGCTCTGGACACGTGGGTGATGGGGCTTGCCTCCGGTATCCAGTAGTCTCTGCCCTCGGGAGTGCCGTCAAAGAGCCAGCCCAGGGCGTCGTCCCGGATGCTGATGGGAGGGGGCAGATGGGTGAGGGTCAGATAGTAGCCGAAGTCCTCGGGGCCGCAGTAGTTCACTACTCCCTGTATCTGCGAGGATACGGCGGGATGCTCCACTCCTTCATATTCCCCGGGCTTCAGAACGCCCAGCATGCAGCAGAGGTGCCCCCCGGCAGAATGGCCCATGGCCCCTATGCGGTTCGGATTGATATTGTATTTTTTGGCGTTGGCCCTGATATGGCGCACCGCGGTCTTGCAGTCTATGATCTGGGCGGGCCACTTGGCCTCTCCCGTGAGCCGGTACTGGATGCTGAAGCACTTGAAGCCTATCTTGGCCATACCCTCGGCCATGCCCAGCATGGCGTCGGGCTCGCCTCCGGCCCAGCCGCCGCCGTGGATGCACACCATGGCGGGCTTGAAGTCCACGCCGTCGTCAACTTCGGTGACGTGCATGATGAGGTCATGTCCGCCGCCCTGTCCGTAAACCACGTTTTTCTCTGTCTTTATCTCCTGGGCAAAGGCTCCCGCGCAAAGGAGGAGCGCTGCCGCCAATACCAAAAGAAGCATTCTCATATGTGTCTCCCATGAATTATTCCAAGTCTATTATAGCACACTTTGCCCCGGAGGCTTTCTGCCTCCGGGGCAAAAAAAAGCTCCCGCGTCTGCGGGAGCTCCCGGCTGCTCTCAGCTGCCCAATTCTTCCTGGCTCAGGATGTTGAAGCCTGCCTCTCGCAGGGCGGCCTCCGCCGCCTCGATGTCTCCGAACTTCATGGCTGCGTAGCACATGCCCGACAGCTCTCCGAAGAAGGAATACATGTATTCTATGCTCAGGCCCGCATCCGCCACGGTCCGGATGACCTTGTTCAGGCTGCCGGGTACGTTTTGCAGCTCTACGGCGATTATCTCGGTGCGGCGCACGGAGAAGCCCTTTTCCTTCAGGCATTCCCGGGCGGCTTCCGGCTTGTCCACTATGAGCCGGACCAGACCGTATTCCGAAGTGTCGGCCACGCAGACGGACATGAGGTTGATATGGTTTTCGGCCAGGCTCTCCGTGAGGGAGAGGACCCGTCCCACTTTGTTTTCTATAAATACTGTCAGCTGTATGACGTTCATCACTGTCTCCTATTTGCCGTACAGATCCCGGCGGTCAATGACCCGCTTGGCTTTGCCCGCGGACCGTTCCAGGGTAAAGGGCTCCACCAGGGTGATCTTGGGATTCAGGCCGATGGCGGAATGCAGCTCGCTCTGCAGCTTCTTCTGCAGCTTCTCCAATACCTTGATCTCGTCAAAGGGTATATCCGAGGACACCTCTACCCGTATCTCCAGATTGTCCAGCACCGTGCCGTCCCTGTCCAGAATGATCTGATACTGGGGCTCTATGCCCTCCACGTTCACCAGCACCGTTTCTATCTGGGTGGGGAACACGTTGACGCCCCGGATGATGAGCATGTCGTCGGTGCGGCCCATGAGGCGCTTGATCCTGGCCAGGGTCCGTCCGCAGCCGCACTCCTCTCTGGTCAGGCTAGTGATGTCTCTGGTGCGGTATCTCAGGAGAGGTATGGCTCTGGAATTGATGCAGGTAAACACCAGCTCGCCCTTTTCGCCCTCGGGCAGCACCTCTCCCGTGTGGGGGTCGATGATCTCGGGTATGAACATATCCTCGTTGACGTGGAGGCCGTCCTGCTCGGTGCACTCAAAGGCGACGCCGGGGCCCATCAGCTCGGTCATGCCGTAGATGTCGTAGGCCTTGCAATCAAGCTTTTTCTCTATGTCTTCCCGCATGGCCTTGGTCCAGGGCTCCGCGCCCAGAAAGGCCCGCTTGATGGGGAGCGTCCTGGGGTCTATGCCCTGAGCGGCCGCCGTTTCGATGATCTGGAGCAGATAGCTGGGGGTGCAGCAGACGACTGTGGAGCCAAAGTCCTGTATCAGCTGTATCTGCCTCTTGGTGTTGCCGCTGCTGACGGGCAGGGTGGTGCAGCCCAGCCTGTGGCTGCCCTCGTGGGCGCCCAGACCGCCGGTAAAGAGTCCGTAGCCGTAGGACACGTGGACCACGTCATTGCTGTCGGCGCCGCCGCCGCACAGAGTGCGGGCCATACACTCGCCCCAGTTGGCTATATCCTGGTTGGTGTAGCCGTTGACCACGGGCTTGCCGGTGGTGCCGGAGGAGGCGTGGATGCGGACTATGTCGGAAAAGGGCACCGCAAACATGCCGTAGGGATACTGCTCCCTGAAGTCGTCCTTGACTGTGAAGGGTATACGGGCCAGGTCTGCCAGGGAATTGACGTCGTCGGGCTTGAGGCCGATCTTGTCAAAGCGCTCTCTGTACATGGGCACGTTGATATAGGCGCTGTTGACCTGCCTCCTGAGCCTTTCCAGCTGCAGCTTTTCCAGCTCCTCCCTGGGCATGCATTCTCGGTTGTAGTTAAAATATTTCATCATGTCTCCTATGAAAGTGTTCAACTAACATTATATCACATTTTGTGTTTTCGGGCAAGACTGCATCAGCTTCACCGTGGCGATCTGCCAGGGCCTGAGGGGTATGAGGGCCGCGCCGTCCCGCACCGTCAGCTCCTGCCGGCTGTCCTCCGTCAGGCTGCACGCATACGCCTTGTCAAAGCCCTCCGGCAGGGTCAGCTCCGCTGTCTGCGGCTTGCCGGCGTATTCGATGATCCTGATCACCACGCCTTCGTATTCGCCCTTTTTGACGGCGGTGATAAGGGCGCCGGGAGCCCGGAGGGCGGTCCAGGGCTTCAGGTCCCTGCCGGGAGCGCAGAAGGGCAGCGTGTTGAAGGCCGCCGCCTTTTTCATGGCCTCCAGAGGGTCCTTGCAGAGAGCGAAGGAGTGGACGAAGGAGTGCTCGCCGGGGTCGGCTATCCTGCAGAAATTGTAGGCTGTGTAAAAATTGGGCTCGAAGAGCCAGGCCGGCTGGGTGGGGCTCCGGAGGATGCTGCAGAAGGCAGTGCCGTCTTCTATCCTGGAAGAAGGAGTGCCCTGATTCATCACGGTAAAGAGATAGCTGCCGCAGTCTATGCCGAACCAGCGGACCGAGGGCCAGTCGCCGGCTCCCGACAGGGGGTCGTAGCCGGTCTGGTCATAGCGCTGCCTGCTCTGTATGGCGCAGGGGACCTCATAAAGGCCCTCGTTGGCGCCGGTGACGGAGGGGAACGCCAGCCTGAGGCGGCAGTTCTGGGTGTACCAGTTCACGCCGGTCTCCACGTCTATGCGCCCCAGTCCCTCCCGCAGGACAAAGGTCTGGGTCCAGGAAAACACGAACACCATGGCCGCGTCGCTGGTCAGATGGCCTATCCCCTTGGGGTGGGAGCCCCGGTAATTGATCCGTATCTCGTGAGGATACACCTCCACGCCGGTGAGCCGGGTCCAGGCGGAGAGCCTTTCCCGGGTGCGGTCGGTGTGTCTGGTGCACCAGGGGTCGCCTATGTCCGTCTCCAGCACAGGCTCGCCGAAATAATAGCCGGAGCCCGTGATGACGCCGCAGCCCTCCGCTTCCACCTTTTCGATGCCCCGGGGCCCCGCCGTCACGGTAAAGCCGTCCATGGTATAGACGCCTTCGCCCCTGATCTCCGGCTTCGGCAGCTCCCCTTCCTCTGTCCTGTAGGTCCTGCCGGACAGCCCTTCCATATCCCTGACGAGAAAGGTGCCGTCGGAATAGACCGGCGCAGGCTCCCCTTCCGGAGTAAACACCCGGGTATGGCCCTTGGGGGCCGGAGCCGTGAAGGTGGCCTCAAAGCCGTGGTGGTTGTACACGGTGAAGCCGGCGCCCTCCGTCCTGATCCTGTCCGCGGCGGCTGTCAGCCGTTCGGTGATGCCGGCTCCAAAGTCTTCCAGCTCCTCGGAGGCCTGGTCTATGTGGTCTCCGGTGATGGCGTCGTGCTGGCAGGTGAGGGTGATGTCCCGCCATATATCCTTCAGCTCTTCGTGGAGAAGCCCGTCCTGCAGTATGGTGTCCCAGGTCTCGCAGGCAGCCATCAGGTTTTCGTTGAGCCTTTCCCTCTGCTTGATCCTGATGCGGCTCACGTAGCAGCCGGTCTGGCAGGGATTGTTTTCCGTCTTGCTGCTCACCAGCTCCCGGGGCGGCCTGTCCGCCAGGGCTATATAGCTCTCCATATAGGGCAGGAAGGACTTCATGAGCCCCGCTTCAAAGCGCAGGCCGTCCGAGCGCCGGTTGAACTCCTCCATATGGGCCGTGAGCTCCCGGTCCGGGAGTATCTCTTCGCCGGACAGGTCGCACTTCAGCACCTCCGCCTCCGGGGGGTCGGGCATGACGTTCAGGACCGCGGTGTATGTGGGCAAAAAGCCTCTGCCGCCGCACTCGGGGCAGCCCTCGCCGGCGCACCGGGGGCAGGGCTCGTGCTTGCCGAAGGATATCCTGTCGCAGGGATTGCAGCGGGCCACGTTGGCGGGAAAGCCCCAGACCACCGCCGAGCCGTCCTTGCCTATCCACACGGGCCGGTCGGGAGTATTGTAGTTCAGCTGGTATATCCAGGGTATCATATCGCACTCCCTCACCAGCTGGGGCAGCTGGCAGGAGGAGCCGAACACGTCGGCAAAGCAGGGTATGCGGGGAGTCCCGCCCAGCAGGTCCCGGCCCCACAGAAGGCCTATGACCATATTGCGGATGAGGGCTTCGGAGCCCGGCATGTTGGTGTCTATGATGTTTTCTCCGGCTCCCAGCAGCTCGAATTTGCCTGCCTCATGCAGGCGCTTCACTTCCGCCGTCTTTTCGGGCCGGTCCTTCAGATAATGGCGTATGGTCCAGGCGGATTCGCAGGAAAAGGCCTCGCCGGACTCCAGGGCGTCGTCGAAGTAATATCCCTCTATCTCCCTGTAGGAGGCAAAGCGGCGCCCGCCGTCGTAAAAGGGACGGTCCCAGCACCGGCGCCACACCGGGTCGAAGTGATTGGCTCTGAAGATGATAGCCCGTGTTTTGCTCATGGTGTTGTGTCGCTCCTTATTCCAGCTGTCCGGCCTTTTCCATCTTTTCAAACTGTATCTGATACAGCTCTCTGTATTTGCCGCCTTCCAGGCTCATGAGCTGCTGATGGTTGCCGTATTCTATGATGCGTCCGTATTCCAGCACGTATATGCAGTCTGCCTCGGCTATGGTGGACAGCCTGTGGGCCACCACGAAGCTGGTACGGTTTTTGAAGAGCTCCCGCAGGGCGTTCTGTATGAGCTTTTCGGTCTGGGTGTCCACGCTGCTGGTGGCCTCGTCCAGCACCAGTATCCTGGGGTCGGCTATGAGGGCCCGGGCAAAGCTGATGAGCTGCTTTTGGCCTGTGGACAGGCGGCTGGCGCCCTCCTTGACGTCGGTCTTGAAGCCCCGGGGCATCTCCAGTATGAATTCCTCGGCCCCCACGGTGCGGGCTGCCTGCTTGCATTCTTCGTCGGTGGCGTCCAGCCTGCCGTAGCGGATGTTTTCCAGGATGGTGCCCGGAAACAGAAAGCTGTCCTGCAGCACCACGCCCATATTGGACCTGAGGGAGTCCAGAGTCACGTCTCTGATGTCGGCGCCGTCTATGGTGATGCTGCCGGAATCGATGTCATACTGCCGGGCCAGCAGGTTGATGATGGTGCTCTTGCCGGCGCCGGTGGAGCCCACAAAGGCCACGGTCATACCCGGCTCCACCCGAAAGCTCACGTCGTTGATGATGGTGATGCCGGGGTTGTAGCCGAATACCACGTTTTTGTATTCCACGGCTCCCTTGACGTCCGTGAGGGGCACCGCGCCCGGCTTGTCCTTGATCTCGGGCTCCGTGTTCAGGATGTTGAATATCCTCTCGCAGCCGGCCATGGCCGCCTGGAGGGTGTTGTAAAAGATGCCCAGATTCTTGATGGGGTTGAAAAAGTGGCCTATGTAGCCCAGAAAGGCCACGAATTCACCCACGGAGAGCTGTCCCTGGGATATCTGTTTGCCGCCTATGATGAACACCATGGCCAGGCCGATGACCGTCAAAAACTCCACCGAGGAGCCGAAGATGGAGGACACCACCACCGAATGCATGATGGACCGGCGCAGCTCCCGGTTCGCCCGTTTGTAGTTCAGGAGGTTGCTCTTTTCTCTGGCAAAGCTCTTGATGACCTTCACGCCGCTGACGTTTTCGGAGATGACCGCCGTGGCGGCGGCGTTCTTGCGCCGCACGTCCCTGTAGCTGGAGCGGGCCGCGTTCCTCAGCAGGGTGGTGATCAGGCTCACCAGCGGCAGCATGGTCAGCAGCCACAGGGTGAGGGTGTGGTTCATGTTCCACATGATGATAAACACCACTATGGCGGTGAGTATGTCGATGATCAGCTGGATGGAGCCGTTGACTATCAGGTTGTTGATGGCTCCCACGTCGCCCATGATGCGGCTGATGAGCCGTCCGCCGGTCTGCTTGCCGAAAAAGGTGAGGCTCATGTGCTGTATGTGTGAAAACAGGGTGAGACGTATGTCGTTGATCACCCGCTGGGCCAGGCTGGTGAGCACCACCGAATACCAGTAGTTGATGATCCACCGTATGATCCAGACTCCCAGAAAGGCGCCGCAGACTATGGAGACCACCACAAACCTGTCGTGAGGGCCTCCGTGGCCTATGGTGAAGCCGAAGAGCCTGAGAGAGCCGTAGGTGATGCCCTCGTCGATGATCAGCTTGGTGAACCAGGGGGACAGCAGGTTGGCGGCAGCCAGGCATATGAGCATGCTCAGGGCGCCGAAAAAGGTCTTGCGGTAAGGGATACCGAAGGCAAAGGCCTTTTTGACCAGGTCCGCGTCAAACATCTTGTTGAACTGGTTCTCGTCCTCAAAGGGAATGTCCCGTCTGGTCTTGGGAGCGTCGTAAACCTCTTTCTCGGGTCTTTTGGTGTCCTTTTCTGCCATATCCTCACTCCACAAAGTTGTCCTTCTGACTGTCTTCCAAAAGCTGTGAGTTGTATATGCGGTGATACAGGCCTTCCTTCTGAAGCAGCTCCTTGTGAGTGCCCTCTTCCACTATCCGGCCCT
The DNA here is from genome assembly GCA_017552965.1 of Abditibacteriota bacterium. Lineage (NCBI taxonomy): Bacteria > Pseudomonadati > Abditibacteriota > Abditibacteriota bacterium. The sequence goes on from JAFZNQ010000024.1 coordinate 18,426, forward strand.
TGTCTATGACGATGATCTTGTCGCAGCCGGTGATGGCCGAGACTCTCTGGGCTATCATAAAGGTGGTGCGGGACTTGGCCGCGTTGTTGATGGCCTCCTGGATCAGCGCCTCGGTGTGGGTGTCCACGGCGGAGGTGGAGTCGTCCAGTATGAGTATGGCCGGGTCCATGAGCAGGGCTCTGGCTATGGCCATCCTCTGCTTTTGGCCGCCGGAGAGGTTGACGCCCCTTTCGCCCAGCATGGTGTTGTATTTTTCGGGCAGGCTCATGATGTGGTCGTGGATGTTGGCGGCCTTGGCTGCCTCCGCCACGGTCTCGATGGGTATCATGCTCCGGGGATAGGAGAGATTGGCGTAGATGGTGTCGGCGAACAAAAAGGTCTCCTGGGCCACTATGCCTATGTGGCGCCTCAGGCTGTCTATGACGTAGTTTTTCACGTCGATGCCGTCTATCAGCACCTGTCCCTTGCTGGCGTCGTAGAACCGGGGCAGCATGTTGATGAGGCTGGTCTTGCCGCAGCCGGTGGGGCCTATGATGCCTATCATCTGCCCCGCCTCCACCTTCAGGTTGATGTCCTTCAGGGCCACGGTGCCGTCGTGGTAGGTGAGGGTGACGTTTCTGAATTCCACCTCGCCTCTGCATTTCTTCATGACCGTCTTGCCGTCCTTCAGCCTCTCGGGGTGGGCCAGCAGCACTTCGAAGATACGGTCGGCGGAGGCTATGGCGTTCTGGACCACAGCCACCATAAAGGGCATCATCCTGACGGGGCCTATGAGCATGCCCAGATAGGTGTTGAAGGCGATGAGCTCGCCCACGGTCAGCTTGCCTCTGATGACGTGGAGGCCGCCCACCCACAGCACCAGGATGGTGGAGAACACGGCCAGAAAGTCCATAAAGGGGCCGTAAAAGGCGCTGACCCTGGTGGAGGCCAGCACTCTGTCATAGAGCCCCCAGGCCAGCTTGTTGAACTTCTGTATCTGGTCTTCCTCCCGGACAAAGGCCTTGATGACACGGATGCCCATGATGTTCTGGGTGATGGCGCTGGTCATCTCGCCCACCTGATTCTGTATCTTGACGTACATGGGCCTGATGATGCCGGAGTATTTGAAGACCACCACTCCCAGGATGGGCATGATGCTGAGGCCCAGCACCGTGAGCAGCCAGTCCATGGATATGCACTTTACCAGAATGGCCAGGGCCATGCCCACGTTGACCACTATGTTGACCACGCCCGGACCGAAGAGCTGGCGGAGAGCTTCCACGTCCTCGGTGGAACGGCTGATGAGCTGGCCCGCCTCGGCGTCGTCGTGATAGGTGAAGGACAGCCTCTGGATGTGGTCAAAGAGCTTGTTGCGTATGTCATACACGCTCAGCTGGCTCACCAGCTCTATGGTGTAGTTCTGCATGAACTGACAGACGGCCTTGAAGAGAAATACGCCGACGAGCAGTATGGCAAAGTTGCGCAGGTGGTGAAGATTTGCCCTGATGATATCCGGAGTGGGGTTGGACGCCAGGTCCGTGAGGCATTCGTCTATGACCCTCTGCTGGATACTCGGCCAGTAAATATTGGTGGCTACCAGCAGTCCCATGAAGATGAGAGAGGTGGCAAACAGCAGCCAGTATTTCTTGGCAAAGGAAAATATTCTGGATATGGTTCTCATTATCTCCCCCGTGTTTGAGATACGATCCTTGTTGCTTTAATTATTATACCAAAATGCCGAGCGGAATATATACCCCCCGAGGGCGTAAAACGATGGTTTTTTGCGGTTTTTTTCGGGACTATTTTTCCGGATAGACCACGCCCCTTTCCGACAGCTTTTCAAACTGTATCCTGTAGAGCTCTCTGTAGCGGCCCCCTTCCCGGGCCATGAGCTCGCTGTGGCGCCCTCTCTCCACTATCCTGCCGTCCTCCACCACGCATATCAGGTCGGCGGAGGCGATGGTGGACAGCCTGTGGGCCACCACGAAGCAGGTGCGGTCCCTGAAGAGCTGGGACAGGCCGTACTGGATGAGCTTTTCGGTCTTGGTGTCCACGCTGCTGGTGGCCTCGTCCAGGATGAGTATGGCCGGGTCGGCTATGAGGGCCCGGGCAAAGCTGATGAGCTGCTTTTGGCCGGTGGACAGGCGGCTGGCGCCCTCGCGCACGTCCGTCCCGTAGCCCTTGGGCATGGCTGTGATGAACTCGTGGGCCCCCACGAATTTCGCGGCGTCTATGACCTCCTGGTCGGTGGCGTCCAGCCGGCCGTAGCGGATGTTGTCCATGATGGAGCCCGGGAACAGAAAGGCGTCCTGCAGCACCACTCCCATGGCGCTGCGGAGGGACCGGCAGGTGACGTCGCGTATGTCCCTGCCGTCCAGCTCTATGGAGCCGGTCCTCACGTCATACTGCCTCGACAGCAGATTGATGAGAGTGGTCTTGCCGGCTCCGGTGGAGCCTACCAGCGCCACTGTCTGTCCGGGCATGGCCTCTATGCTCACTCCCTTTATCACGTCCCTGCCGTCCTCGTAGCCAAAGGTGACGTCCCTGAAGGTGACGCGCCCCTTCACCTCCCTGAGCTCCTCGGCTCCGGGCTTGTCCTGTATCTCCGGAGGCAGATTGAGTATGCCGAAGATGCGCTCGGCGCCGGCCATGGCCGCCTGCATGGTGTTGAAATACTGGCTGACGCTGCGGACCGGGTTGAAAAACCTGCCTATATAGCCCAGAAAGGCTATAAAGCCTCCCAGGGTCAGGCGCTGCATGCTGATCTCCCGGGCGCCTATGAGCAGCACCAGCATCATGCCGAAGAGGGAGATGAAGTCCACCACTATGCTGTAGGAGCCTCCTATCACCACGGCCTTCATCTGGGTCTTCAGGAGGTCTTTGCCGGCCCGCTTGAAGCCCTGGAGGCCGGCCTTTTCCCGGACGAAGCTCTTGACCACCTTGACCCCCGCCACGTTTTCGGACATATTGGCTATGACTGCGGCGTTCTTGCGGCGGGTCTCCCTGTTTATCTGCCGGACGAAACGGCGGAGCAGGAGGGTGGCGGCGACTATCATGGGCACCGTCAGCAGCAGCCACAGGGTCAGGGTCCTGTTGAGACGCCACATGATGAAAAAGACGACGACGGCGGTGCCGAAGTCCACTATCACGTGGACGGCGCCGTTGGTGATCATGCGGTTGATGGCGTTGACGTCGCCCATGATGCGGCTGATGAAGCTGCCGGCGGGATAGCTCTTGAAAAAGCCCAGGGATTGGCGCTGTATGTGCTCAAAGAGCCTGATGCGGATGCTGTTGGTGACCTTTTGGCCCAGGGAGGTGAAGGTGAGGGATTGGCAGTACTGGATGCCCCAGCGCAGCAGATAGACCGCCAGCATCAGGGCGCAGACCCGGGTAAGGGTCGCGGCGTCCAGCTTGCGGATGCCGTCGTCGATGGCCATCTTGGTGAGCCAGGGCTCCGCCAGACCCAGAGCGGAGGTGATGATCCACAGGAGCATGGCGGCAAAAAACAGGAGCTTGTGAGGCTTCAGAAACTCAAAGGCTCCCTTGGCCAGATCCTTGTCAAAGGACCGGCTCAGCTTGCGGTCGTCGTTGAAGTCATAGTCGAGCCGCGTCTTCGGCCTGCCCGGATCGTCCGGGATCCTGATGATCTTTTTTCGTCTGAATCGCATAAGTATTTCGTACCTGAGGCGTCTTGCCACATATAGATTATATCACAGACCGCGGAAGATGCACCACCCGCCGGAGACCATATATATGGTATAATAATGTTGAACATGCGACTTGCGGAGAAAACACATGAAGCACCACATATTATCCCTCCGTCCGGCGCTGCCGGGGTTGCTGCTGGCGGGACTGCTGCTGGCGGCGGCGCTCCTCGCCGGCTGCGAGGGCGGAGAGACGGGAAAGGGAAGCCCCATGAAAAAGACCTACAAAGAGATCAGTCAGCGGGAGGCCGCGAAAATGATGGCCCGGGACGACGGCCACGTCGTACTGGACGTGCGGACCCGGGAGGAATACGACGCCGGCCATATACCCGGCGCTGTGCTGCTGCCGGGCGAGACCATCGGCCGGGAAAAGCCGGCGCTGCTGCCGGACGCCGGGCAGATCATACTCATATACTGCCGCAGCGGCAACCGCTCCAAACAGGCGGCCCAAAAGCTGGCGGATATGGGCTACGGCAGGGTGTATGAATTCGGCGGGATAAACACCTGGAAGGGAGACATAGAAAAGACTGCCTGTCCCGTCACTCCCACCGCGGTGCTGACCGTGAAGGCGGGAGGCAGGACCTTTTACGCGGATCTGGAGGACAACCCTTCGGCTGTGGCTTTCAGGGACAAGCTGTCTCCGGCAGCCCTGGAGCTGGATATGAAGGACTACGGCGGTTTTGAAAAGGTGGCCGGTCTGCCCTGGCGGCTGCCGCAGACGGACAAAAGGCTGGACGCCCGTCCCGGGGACATAGTGCTTTACGGGGGAGACAGGATCACCGTGTATTACGGAGAGAACACGTGGGAGCTGACCCTGCTGGCCCGGATACCGGACAAGTCGGCGGAGGAGCTGCGGGAGTTTTTGGGCGAGGGCGACGTGACCGTGACCTTTGCCCTGGAATGGAGCGAATAGAGGCCCGGGTCAGGGCGCGGCGAGGCAGACCAGGTCCGTTGCGAGGCCGCTGAGGAGGGCAAAGGCCATCACCCAGGCGAGATACAGGCCGAAGCTGCGGGCTCCCAGGACTATCTTGAGGGCCCCCAGGTTGGTGATCTTGGTGGCGGGCCCCGTGATCATAAAGGCAGCCGCCGAGCCCAGGCTCATGCCGGAGGCCAGCCACTGCTGCAGCAGGGGGACTGTGCCGCCTCCGCAGGCGTAGAGGGGGACCCCCACCGTGGCGGCCATCAGCAGGCCGAAGCCTCTGTGGGCGCCGAACAGGCCGGCAAAGGCCTCCTCCGGCACGTATTTCTGAAACAGGGCCGACAGGAGGACGCCTGCCAGGAACCAGAGGCCCGTGGAGCGCAGGTTGCGCAGGACGTTTTGGGCATATCTCAGCAATAAATTCGGGTCCGTGTCCCGGCTGTCGGGCTCCCCGAAGCTGCCGAAGCTGAAAAAGGACCTGTCCCGGGCGAAGCGCCGGACCAGCAGCCCGGCCCCGACGCCGCACAAAAAGCAGGTGACGAACCTCACGGTCAGGGCCGTGGCGCCCAGGGCCGCGCTGTATATCAGCAGCTGGGGATTGAGGAGCACGCTGGACATCATAAAGGCGGCCAGCACCTCGTCGGGGACTCCCTTTTTGGAAAAGGAGGCCGCTATGGGCACCGTGCCGTACATACAGAGAGGCGAGGCTATGCCTATGAGGGCGGCGGGTATCAGGGCCAGGACGCCGGCTTCGGAGTCCCGGAGACGGGTCAGCAGGGAGTGAAGGCGGTCCTTGGCAAACACGGACACGGCAGAGCCTATGAGGATGCCCAGAGCCCAGTAAAGGGCTATCTGCCTCAGCTGTATGTCAAAATAATACCAGATGCCTGTGAGTTCGTCAAAGAGGAGTCTCAAGAGAGTAAAGAGGGGGCGGCGCCGGTTGGGCGCCGCCCTGCGTGTCTATTTGGCCTTGTCTATGCTTTTGACGGTGTATTTCTGTGTGCCCAGGCCTATCTGCTCGGCATATTCCAGAGTGTGCAGGCCGTTGCGGGAGGCGACCCTGTCTATGAAGGTCTGGGTGTTCTCGTCGGACTCCGCCACGTGGTTGTATATGAGGTCCAGGCAGGCCTTGTCCAGGGCAACGGGGTCATAGGAGGCCAGTATGCCCATGTCGTGAATGGTGGGCTTGGCCGGATCGCCGCTGCAGTCGCAGTCGATGGACATATTGTTCATGACGTTGATATACACTACCTTGCCCTCAAAGCGGTCTATGACGGCGCTGCAGGCGTCGGCCATGCTCTCCAGAAATCCGTCCTGGTTCTCGGAGCCTTCCCAGCTGGTCTCGCTGTTGCCGGCGGTGTGTATATACATCTTGCCTCTGGTGGAGCCGAAGCCTATGGACATGTTCTTGATGGCGCCGCCGTAGCCGGCCATGGCGTGGCCCTTGAAGTGGGCGAGACAGATGAGAGAGTCATAGTTGTCTATGTGCTTGCCCACGTAGTCCTTTGCGATGCGGTGCTGTTTGCCCGGGACCGGTATGGGCATATCGCCGTCCTTGTCCAGCAGGTCCACGGGAGCGATGTCCAGATAGCCCCTCTGCTTGATCTGCTGCCAGTGCTTCGCCAGGGTGGCGCGGTTGCCTCCGTAGGCGGTGTTGCACTCCACCAGGGTGCCGTCAACGCTCTGCACCAGATCCTTGATGAGGGCGGGCCTCAGGTGGTTGCTCCTCTGGGATTCGCCGGTGGATATCTTGACGGCGGTCTTGCCCGCGGCGTCAAAATCCAGGACCTTGTATATCCGGACCAGCGACTCCGGAGTGATCTCCCGGGTCATATAGACGGTGGAAGCGCCCTTCTGGCGGGAGGCGGTGGTTTTCATGGGGGTGACTGCGGCTTTGGAGTCCCGGGTGCCCAGGCTCACCAGCAGCGCAAAGCAGATGCAGACCGCCGCGACAGCGGCCGCAAATGCGGTCCAAACGCGTGAAGTGTTCATATTAAATACCTCGTAGTGATGCTCTTGTTATACCCCGATGGGGCATACAGTATATTTTATCACAAGACTGCCTGTTTTGTCAAAGGTCAGAAGGTGACGGTCTTCGGCGCGGCCGTAAAAGACGCAAATACTGCCGTGGCGCGGGTGAAATACAGCACCTCGGTGTTGTCGTCCTCCGCCTTGTAGATGGCCTTCAGCGAAGGGTAGCAGTCCAGCATGTATTTTTTCGCTTCGAGCCTGTCGTCCCGGACCAGCTCCCCGGAGAGCCTGAGCCAGGTGTCGCCGTCAAAGGCGCACAGCTCCACCCGGGGATTTTGCTGTATCTGCCGGGAGACGGGCTTGGACTTGCCGGTCTGGATGTAGAGCCTGCCTTCAAATATGGCCACGGTGCCGAAGGGGCGGACCCGGGGGCTGTCCCCGTCCATGGTGGCCAGGTAATAGGTGCCGCATTTTTTCAAAAATTCATATACTTCCTGCATGTTCGTCGCTCCTTTTTCTGCGCGCAGTCTGTCAGCGGACGGCCCGGCCCATCCTGTAGGCCGCGTCGTAGGCTTCTTTGTCCTTTATCTCGCCTGCCTCATAAACGCCGGCGCCGTATATCACGCCCATCTCTTTGGCTCCGCTGACGCAGTCGGCGTAGCCCCGCAGGCAGCCGAGAGCCGCGGACATGGCGCTCTTGTCGCTGTCGGCGCAGGTGATGACGTAATAGAACTCCTTGTCCCTGACCTCCGTCCATCTGGCGAAGGTCCTGTCTATCAGGGTCTTGAGCTGGGCGTTGACCGAATAAAAATAGACGGGGGTGGCCAGCGCTATGACGTCGGCGTCGATGATCTTCTGCAGCAGCTCTGCCATGTCGTCCTTTTTGGCGCAGACGCCTCCCGACCGGGCGCAGTGATAGCACGCGGCGCAATAGCCTATCTGCTTCTCGCAGACCCGCACTTTTTCCACCCGGTGCCCGGCTTCCTCCGCTCCCCGGGCGAACCGGTCGCAGAGTATGTCCGAATTGCCTCCCTTTCTGGGGCTGGCGGACAGTATCAGTATAGATTTGCTCATGTTAGCCCTCCGGGCTTTACGCCCTTCCGATGTAATTATAGCATATTTCACAGCGAAACCGCGTGTCTTTTGCCAAAAGAAATGCCTCTCAGGCGAAAAGAGAGCTCGCAGCCCGTCCAGTCCTCCGGCAGGTCTATGGTCAGGCTGCAGGCGTCGCCCCTTTTCATATCCTGCGGGAGAGGGAAGAAGAGGGTCTCGCCGCCGCAGGAGGCAGCCACGGTCACTCTGCCGGAGCCCTCGGCCTTCCAGACGGCCTCGTTCAGGTTGCGGCAGGTCACCGTGAGCCTGTGTCCCTCCGCCGTCACGGACTCAAAGGCGCCGTCTATATGGCGCAGGGGAGCCGGCCGGAGAGGGTCGGGCCTGCGGCCCTCCAGTGTGAGGGGCAGAAAGTCGGCGGTGGTCAGGCCCGTGACTTCGGAGACCAGATAAGGCCGCCTGCCGCTCTCCAGGACCCGGTAAAACTCTTCGCCCGCCTGCCTGTAAATGCCGTATATGCCGCCGGGCAGGGTGTCCGTGAGTATCTTCACGGGGGTGTCTCTTTCGGGAAACGCGGCGCTGAGGAACCGGCGGGTGTATCGTTTGATGACCCGGGTCACCTCTCTGTCCGTGTAGTCCTCGTTCCAGATGCCGTAATCGCTGCGCTCGTCCACCCGGTAGCCGGGACAGGACACCCACATATAGACGCCGTCGGAGCCGGAGTCTGTGAGGGCGTCAAAAAAGTTGGCGTAGTGCTGCGCGGTCTCCCTGTCCTTGCGGGGGCTCACCTGCATGCGGACGTTGTCCCACAGGGTCTTTCCCACCTCTGGCCAGATGATGGGGAAGTCGCCGCGGACAAAGGCGGCGTATTCCCTCTGGAACCACAGGGGCCGGACCCTTTCCCGGTTGCCTATCCTGCCGTAGCCCTCCGGGGCCCAGAAGTCTATGGCAGAGGACAGATAGTTGAAGTCATAGTCTATGCGCGCCGGGTTGGCGTTGACGGGATTGGAGGTCTCGGACATGCGGAAGGACACGAAGTGATGCCCGTCCAGCCTGTGTATCCTGTCAACGGCGGCTCTGTAGCGGCTGTAGAGGAACCAGTCCAGAAAACGCCTGTAGGCCCCGGCCATTTTGGCCTCTTCGCCTGTGGAAAAGAGGGCCTTGCCCGAAGGGTTGGTGACCTCCCCCGTCTCTTTTCTCGGGATGCTGCAGCCCCACAGGGCTTCTGCCGCCTCCACCGAGCCGTATTGCTCCGCGACCCACTCTTCCCAGGCGCCGTCGAACCATTCCCTGCTCTGTCGGTCGCCCCAGGAGGGCTCCCAGGCTATGTCGTAGGCATACACGGAGTCGTTGTCCGCCAGGCGCAGCAGGCTGATGATCTCTTCGGCAGACTCGGCCACGTTGCCAAAGGGGTCCCCGGGCCGCAGGCTGAGGTTGATCTTCAGGCCGTATTTGTCCGCCAGGCGCATCATATCCAGCAGGTTCATATCACCCGCGTAGCCGGTGAAGACGAAAATGTTGATGGAATTGAAGCCTATCTCCCGCAGCTTGCGGAAGTCTCTCTCCACCACAGCGGGATCATAGCTGTAGTCTGCCAGATAGTTGTTGAAATAGGCGCTCTCGCTGCCCGCTCCCGAAGAAGGCATGTAGTTGACGCCCCAGGGCTTCCACACCTTTCCCCCCAGCATAAAGTGGCCGCCCTCAATGGTGACGAAATCCCGGGAGGTCTTGGTCTGAAAATGTATGGCGTTTTCCAGCCGGTCTATGACTTCGCCGTCCAGGGAGAGAGTGACCTCCACGCCGGTCTCTCCTTCCCGGGGGACCTGCAGGGGCCGGCTGATATCCGCGCATTCGCCGGGCAGGGCAGTCACCTTTTCGCTGAACACCTCTCTGCCGCCTGCAGACAGTCTGCAGACCGCCTCCCGGGGAGCGGGGGACACGTTGATGATCCGGGCCCCTCCCAGGGGCTGCATGTCGGGGAAATAGGTGTAGCAGTCGCTGCCCGCGTCCAGGAAAAACACGCCTCTTGCCATGGCGGCGGCGGTTTCCCGCAGGACCCGCTTCACCGGCTCCCGGACGTACCATCCCGGGTCTGCCGGCGCAAAGGAGGCAAACACCGCCCCGGCGAAGGGGCCGGAGGAGTGTATCTTCAGCGCTGCCGCCGTCCCTCTGTATTCGCCTTTTGCGCCGAAGGCCTCCAGCAGGCCTATATAACGCCAGTCCCGCCCCTTGTCATAGCCCCCGGACTGCTGCCTGGGGTTCAGGCAGCTGACGGAGGAGGGCATGGGCAGGCTGCCTCCGGATACCACCGACTGGGCCGGGTTGGTCCGTATGCTCCTTGCCGCCCGGGTGTCATACACCTTCCAGGAGGGAGAAAGGGCGTCCAGGTCCGGCAGCTCAGCCGTGTCCAGCAGAGGGGTGTGCCGGGGCGCCTCCCGGGAAGCGCCTATCATGGCCACTCTGTAATGCTGCGGGCCCTCGCCCAGGGTGGGAACGTGGGTCAGGGCTATGCCCACGGACACGGAGCTGATCTCGCTCAGGCGCAGGGCGTCTCCGGGAAAGCCCCTGTTTTCGCCTCCGGACCACCGGCGGAACAGGGAGGGCTGCAGATACAGCCTCTGCCAGTCCTCCGAGAGGCTGACGGCGGCCATCCACCGGCTGCCGTCCCGTTCGTCGCATTCTATGACCAGCTGATCGGTGCCGCCGGCGCCGCAGGCCACTATCTCCAGCACGTTTTCGCCATGGGTGAAGGGCCTGTCAAAGGCTTTGGCATAGGTGTCGTAGTTGTGAAGGCCGGCGAGGGTGACGTCCATACAGCGCCTGCCCCGATATTCTGATATGGCGTGCCGGGCCTCCCCTTCCAGCTCGGAATGCCCCCTGGACCATCCCTCCAGATCGGCGCCGTCAAAGATCACCGTGTCTGCCTCGGCGTCCAGGATGCTGCTGCGGTAATCGGCTTCGGTGGTGTAGCCGCTGTCTGTCCTGAGCAGGGGCTCCTGCCACAGAGGCGCGGCCAGCGCCACTATGTCGCCGCCCTTTTTCGCATAGCTCTCTATGGCGCCGGCGGCGGCGGCCGGCAGCCTGCGGCCGTTGGGTATGAGCAGGGCGTCAGCCTCGTCGGCGTCTATGGAAGAGAGGCCGTCATAATCCGTGACGGCTATGGCGTAACAGCCGGAAAAGGCCTCCCGCAGGGCTTCCGCGGCAGCCTTTTCAGCGGAGGAAAAGGCCGGATCCTCCAGCAAAACAGCCCGCGGCAGACAATAGGCCGGCAAAACGGAACACAAGAGAAAAACTATCAGCAAAGTGCGCATCAGGGACTCCTTGGACGGTGTGGCAGTCGGGGCCCGAAAGAGCCCCGCAGTATTATTATATCACACTTGTGACACGTGTGGCGCGGCAGGCGTTTCTGTTGAGGGGGATATCTTACCGGTGAGGGCCCTTTGCCCTCACCGCCGATATGACGTGAAATTGAACGGGACAGGGAGTGTATGACGATATCCGGCCCGGACAAAAGGAAAGCCTCGAAAGAAAGAGGAACGTCGGGCCACCGGGGTGGGAGGGGCGTAGCCCCTGCTCTTTGAGCGGAGGCAAGCGTCGCCGACAGGCGCAAGGCAAGACAGGCAAGTATGCAGCTTCTTACTTGCCCTTGCCGCAGAGCGCGCCGGAGTGAAAAGACGGGTCCAGGGCAGCAGGCCCTGGCCTCACCCCACAAAATCTATTCGATTTTGCGGGGGCCCCGAGGAGAGGGGGATCCTGAAATGGTCCTCCCTGCCCGGGCGGGTGTGTACGGGGTCCCCGGCGAAAAAAGTTTCGCCGGGGCAAATGCGCCGTACCCACGAAAAGAGAGCGGGGTTCGCGAAGGGGGGATCCTTCCCTCCCTTGCCCTGATGAGCGACGGTAACCGACGAGGTAAAGAAAGCCTTGTCAGCCCGGGTATAGCGTTTCTTTTGTCCCGTTGGGCCTGGCGGGTGCGGAAAACCACTTTTCTCGTCTGTACTTTTGCCAGGGTCCTCCCGTCTGCTTTCTCCGGCTTTGCCGGAGCAATGAAGAAGCAGCCGGGCCCCTCCTGAGGTCTCTTACCCCAAACGGCCAAACGCCACAGCGTTTGACA
>JAFZNQ010000025.1 GCA_017552965.1 Abditibacteriota bacterium
GGGCGGGACCAGCGTGCCCGTCAAGGAGGACGTGTTCTGCCAGCGCTCCGCCGCGGTGGAGCTGCCCTACACTGCCGGCAGGATAAGGCTGACCATCAACGGCATCCCCTTCGGCCCGGGCTACCCGGTGAAATAAACCCGGAGACGCGCCGGCCCATACTCCGCCGTCATCTCGGCGGAAATGGCATATGTCAAATGCAAAGCATTTGGCCATTTCCGGTAAGAGATCTTCGGGGGCACCATTTGCCCGTTTCATTGCTCCGGCAGAGCCGGAGGGGCAAATGGGGGGGCCGTAAAAGCGGGGCAACATACAAGCCCACCGGGACAAAAAAAGGGCCTTGCTTGCGGCGCAGAGCGCCGGCGCAAGGCGTATAATGTTATTCTCGTTCAGCCCTGTTTTATTCCTCTGCCCTATTCGACCACGAAATTGTGCCTGATGGTCATCACCAAAAAGGCGCAGAAGGCGGCGGCGAAAATGAGCAGGGCCAGGGCTCCGGCTATCTGCCACAGGAGCATGCATCTCCTGAAGCGCTCCGGGCTGTCGAAGCGGCGGCCCCGCCAGGCGGTCCTGCCTCCGGTGACGCCGGCCACTATGGACAAGACCCACAGGGCGGCGTGGCTGATGGCGTCCAGGCGAAAGACCAGCCATTTGTCCGAAAAGGGATTGTATGTGGACTGGTAGGAGGTCCAGCCTATGGCCGCCACGCATATCCACAGCAGGACGCACAGGGCCGGGCTGCGGTAGATGAGGGTCCACACCGGCGCCATGGCCAGTGCCCCCAGGTTGAAGCTGCGCATCCCCGGGGGCAGCTCTGCGTTGACGAGGCCGGAGCTGTTGCGAGGGTGTTCCTCCCCGTCGGGCTCCAGGGCGGCCACGGTGACGGTGGTCCGCTGCTTCCCCTCGGTCCGGGTGAGAGCAGCGTCCTTCCTGATCTTGCCGTCATAATACCACCTGAGGGTCTCCTCCCGGGAAAAGTTTTTCCTCAGGACCCCGTCGGCGGAATAAAAGCTGTAGCGGGTCTTCATATGAGAGGCTTGATGATAAAGCCGAACTCAAAGGCCTCGGGCTTCAGCACGTATTTTTCCTGCAGCATGGGTCCGCAGGAATGGGAGCCTATGCCCTGCTGTCTGTAGTCTATGTTCAGCACTATATCCTCCCGGGGCTCCAGCTCATAGGTATGCCGCGCCTTTTCCAGGTCCATGGCCGTGTAGCGATGGGCGGAGAACATAAAGGAAGGCTGGCCGTAGATGGCAAAGCCCTGATGGTGTATGTCGCAGATCTCCAGCCATTTCACGTCGCTGCGGGTGCCGTTTTCCTGGGGCATGATATAGTTGGTGAAGAGCCCGTCGGTATCCGACTCCCAGAGCCCGAAGCCGTTGGCTTCGTGAGAGTCGCAATAGGATTCGCCGGGGCCTCTGCCGTACCACTTGAAGCAGTCCAGCTCCGCCGGCAGGCAGGTGGTGACGCCTATCCTGGGCAGCCGGTCCGGCAGCTTGCCAAAGGGCTCTCCGGACACCCGCACCCTGATCTCGCCGTCGGAATTCACGTCATAGACGTAAGTACACCGGTAGCCGGAGTGATGCACCGGCGCCGCCACCGTGGTCCTGACCGTGACGGTGACCAGTTCTTCGTCGCCTTCCGCCTCGATGGACTCCACTCTGTGCTGCAGCTTGTCCCAGTGCAGGTCCAGCAGCTTCTTCATGGAGCCCCAGCCTCTGTCGTTGTCGGTGGAGGCCCGCCAGAAGTTCAGCTTCAGGGCGCCGCTGATCATGACCCTGCCGCCCACGGCGTAATAGTCCGGGCAGCCGTCGTATTTGGAAATGCCTATCTCAAAGTCGTTGCCCATGATCATATACTGCTCGTCGCTCTCCAGTATCTCCACGTCGCCGTTGCCGGCCGCAAAGGCCACGGGCTCCGCCTCCTGCAGGACGAACTGCTGCCAGGCCACGGTGTGGCCGGCCTTTGCCCACAGGGTGTCGGCTGCCAGCAGCAGCGAGACGGTCAGTACGTAGTTTTTGTCCCTGCGCAGCTTGGAGGGCGCGGTGTAGTCCAGAGTGAACTCGCAGGAGGACCGGGGAGCCGCGTCGGGCACCGGGCTGACGCCGGAATACACGGTCTCGCCGTCGCACTCCACCTTCCAGGTCATGAAGAGGTGGGACAGGTCCGAAAAGTCATATCTGTTCTCGCATCTGAAGAGCTTCTTCGAGAGGTCCACGGCATAGAGCTTCACCGGCTCTATCACCTTTTTGTATTCGATGGCGCCGGGGGAAGGAGTCCTGTCCGGGAACACCAGGCCGTCGCACACAAAGTTGCCGTCGTTGGGCGCGTCGCCAAAGTCTCCGCCGTAGGCGTAGTAGGGCTCGCCTTCTTCGGTGAATTCCAGCAGACCGTGGTCCACCCACTCCCAGATAAAGCCGCCCTGGAGCCGGTCGTATTTGTAAAACAGCTCCACGTAGTCCGTCAGCTCGCCGGGGCCGTTGCCCATGGCGTGGCAGTATTCGCACATGATAAAGGGCTTGTCCTCATAGCCTTCGGGGAAGCCGAATTTTTCCGCCGCTTCTCCCGTCAGCCCCTTGCCGATGCCTTCCACAAAGTCCACGGAGGGATACATGCGGCTGTACACGTCGGCGTATTCTATGTGATAGTCTCCCTCATAATGTATGGGGATGTCCGGGCATATGGCCTTGGCCGCCCTGACCATGGCCTGCTGATTGACGCCGGTGCCCGACTCGTTGCCCAGGGAGAAGAGGATCACCGAAGGGTGATTTTTGTCTCTGTGGACCATGCGCTCCATCCTGTCCACGTAGGCGTTCTGCCACTCGGGGTCGTCGGACAGGTTGAACTCCGACTCGGTGTAGGGGATGGCAAAAAAGACTCCGTGGGCCTCCAGATCGCATTCGTCTATGAGATACAGGCCGTACCGGTCGCACAGCTCCAGCCAGCGGGGATCGTTGGAATAGTGGGAGGTCCTGACGGCGTTGACGTTCAGGCGCTTCATGAGCAGGATGTCTTCCTTCATCATATCCTCGGTCAGCGCCCTGCCGGTGATGGGGTTGATCTCATGCCTGTTCACGCCCTTGAAGATCACGGGCGCGCCGTTGACCAGCAGATTGCCGCCCTTCAGCTCCACCTGCCGGAAGCCTATCCGGAAGGGCACCGCCTCTATGAGGGCCCCTCCCCTGTCCAGCAGGCTGATGACCAGAGTGTAGAGGGCGGGGTTCTCCGCAGACCATTTTTCCGGCGAACTGACCTCCGTCTGCCAGCTGTCCGCAGGGTCCGTCTCCTCGCTGGTCACCAGGGCGCCGTCCCTGTCAAAGAGCTCAAAGACCACCCGGCCTGCTCCCTCGCCCCTGACGTCGTAGTCCACAGTCAGGGCGGCGTTGTCATAGCTGCCGTCAAACCCGGTCGTGATATGGGCGTCCCACAGGCAGGTGTCCCGGCGGTAGATGAGATACACGTCTCTGAATATGCCCGACAGCCACCACATATCCTGGTCTTCCACGTAGGACCCGTCGGACCACTGAAAGACCTGCACGGTGATGTTGTTTTCGCCGGGAGCCACATAGTCGGTGACGTCAAACTCGGCGGGGATCCGGCTTCCCTTGGAAAAGCCGACGCTGATGCCGTTTACCCACAGATAAAAGGCGCTGTCCACCCCTTCAAAGCGCAGATACAGCTTCTCAAAATCGTTCTCATAATCCACGGTAAAGCTGCGCTTGTAAAAGCAGACCGGGTTGTCCGTGGGGACCCTGGGAGGATCCAGGGGGAAGGGATACATGACGTTGGTGTAGTGAGGCTTGTAGCCCGTGTCCTCCATCTGCCAGCTGGAAGGGACCGTGAGCTTTTCCCAGCCCAGATCCTCGTCGCCGCAGCCGCAATCGCAGTCGCAGTCAGGCTCATCGGCCTCGTCCCCCGCCGCGGGGTCCGCAGCGGTGATCCGCCGGAGGGTCTCCTCGCCCACCAGTCCGGGCGAGTCGAAAAACAGTACGTCCCAGACTCCGTTGAGGCTGCGCACCCGGTCGGAGGGACGGTCGTAAAGGGCGTCCTCCACCGAGCCGTAGGGATAGTACCGGCTGCGGGGTTCCAGCCGGTTCAGGCCCGTGATTTGGGGATTTTCATAATCTTTCATAGCATTTCTCCAAAATATTTATGCTCTTATTGTATTCTTTCCATAAGGGCCTCCGCCGTCCGCGACACGGTGGCGGAGGGGTCGCCGAGGGCCCTGCCGACCCGTTCCTTCGCATCCGGCAGGCCCAGATTGCAGGCCACGCACAGGGCGTTGCGCCTCACCCTGTTCCGGCCTATCCACAAAAAGGGATACCGGCCTCTCACCCGGGCGTATTCCTCCCGGGACAGGTCTATCCAGTATTCCAGAGGCGGCATGGGCGTCACCCGGGGGGTCCGGCGATACATGACGCAGCCCGTCTGGCAGTCGTCGCAGCCGTAGAGCCGGGCGCCTATCCTCTCGGTCTCTTCCCGGGAAAAGGGCCCGCCCTTCTGGGTGATGTGGCTGACGCACAGCTCTCTCCTGAAGCCCCCCGCCAAAGCGGGACAGGCGCTGCAGGGGGTGCCGGGACAGCCTCCCTCCGGACAGCGCCGAAGGGGAGCCGGCCCGGGAGGGTCACCGGGAGGGTCCTCCGAGACCACCTCTCCCAGATAGGGAAAGGCCTCCATGCTGTCGCTCCACAGCAGGCCGTTCCGGGCCACGAAGCCCAGGCCCGCCCGGGCGGCCAGCTCCTTTTCGCTGAAGGGAACGTGGTCGCACAGGACGGCGCCGGCAGCCGCGGCGCGGCAGGCCTCCGTTACCTGTCCGTGATAGTCGGGAGCCAGCCCGGAAAAGGCCACGCTGTATTCCCGGTCCGTCACCAGGGGCTCGAGCCTCACCGCCACGCATATCAGCGACCGGCAGCCGGGAAAGGCTTCCCGCAGCCCGGGAGGCAGCGGCGCGGACCGGCGTTCGGTCATTTCAGGGCTCCCGCGCAGACCAGCAGCCCTTCCGCCGCGGTGAAATACCGGGCGGCCATCTCCGACACCTTTTCCGGAGTGGCGGCGCTGTAATATTCGGCTATCTTCCAGGGGAAGTCCGCGCCCAGGCCCCTCAGCTCGCCGGTCTCGAGAGCGGCGCACATGCCCGCATTCACCGACAGCAGCCTTTTTTCCCTGCCCGTGATATGGTTGACGGCAGAGACCACCTCTTCTTCGGCGGCTCCCTCCCGCCGGAACAGGTCTATGGCTCCCAGCAGCTTGTCCAGAGCCTCCTCCAGCTTGTCCGGATGAGTGCCGAAGGAGCAGGTCCACACGTTGTCCAGCAGATAGCCCGAAAAGGCGCTGCCTATGCCGTAGGCCAGCCCCGACTCCTCCCTGATCAGGCTTCCCAGCCTGCTGCCTATGGAGCCGCCTCCCAGTATGTGATCGGCGATGCTCAGGGCGGCGTAATCCGGGTGCAGCTTGGAGATGTCCACCGGATAGCCAAACACCACCCTCACCTCGGACCTGCCCTCCATGGGCAGCGATATCCGGGTAAAGGGGCACCGCCGGCGGCCCTCCACGGAGGGCAGGGGCTCCCGGGGAAAGCCGGGCTTCCGCCAATCGCCGAAATACTTCTCCGCCAGCCGGAAGGCTTCCTCCGGCTCTATGTCGCCGCAGAGGACCAGAGTAAAGCTGTCCGGGCGCAGCAGCCGCTGCCGGACCCTTTCCACGTCAGCCCTCCCGCAGGCTCGGATGCGCTCCTCCGCCTCGTCGGGCAGACAGGCGTAACGGGGGTCCCCCGGGGGCACTGCCAGGTGATAGAAGCGGTTGGCCGCCATATACCCGGGCAGGGCCCTGTTGTAGCCCAGCTCCGCCAGGGCTTCCTTTCTGACCTTCTCCAGCTCCTCCCCGGGGAACACGGGCCTCCTGACCGCCTCGGACAGCGCCGACAGCAGCAGGGGCGCGTCGCCCGCCAGGCATTTGCCCGACACCTTGATGAGCTCGGAGGAACGGGCAAATTCCAGCTCGGCTCCCGCGTCCTCCAGCATCCCCGCCGTTTCCCGGGCCGAATAGTTTTCGCTGCCCCGCAGGAGCAGCTGGGCCATCAGCGCTGCGGCGTATTTGTCCCCGGCGGAGCCGCCGGTAAAGTGGCCCGTCAGGGCTATGGACGGGGAAGAAGAGCGCTGCATGGCTATCACCGTCATGCCGTTGTCCAGCGCCCGTCTGGCGGGACGGGTGTCCGGCGCAGCCGCCGGCGGCTCGGCGGCGGGGGCCTCCGGCTCCGGCAGCAGCCGGGGAGCCGGGACGGACACGAAGCTCCCCGCCCCGGAGCCGCTCCGGGCCACGGTGAGATTGGTCTCGTCCAGATAGGTCTTCGCCACCCGGGTCACGTCCTCGGGCGTCACGGAATACAGCTTGTCAAAGGAGCTGTCGAACCGGCGCCAGCCTCCCGTCACCTGGGCAAAGCCCAGAGTCTCCCCCAGGCCCACAAAGGACGCGTTGTCATAGATGATGTCCGCGCCGGTGCGCAGAATGGCCTTTTCGATCTCTTCGGGAGTCACGGAGCCCCGCTTCACGGCCTCCGCCTCCCGCAGCAGAGCCTCCGTCAGCGCCTCCGGCGGCGTCCCCGGCTTGCCCTCGGCTCCCACGTTGAACAGGGAGGGCATGAGCCTGGTCTCCGGGGAAGCCCACACGTCGGTGGCAGGACCCGCGTCCACCAGGGACCGGTAGAGCCTGCCGGTCATGCCGTAGCCCAGGATATAGCCCAGTATGGACAGGGGCTCCGCGTCGGGATGATTCATGTCGGGGATGTGATAGCCCATTTCCACCATGTGGCACTCGGGGTCCCAGTAGAGGACGCAGTCCGTCCTGCCCTTCTGGACCGGCTCCGCGACCCGGCGCCTTTCCGGCCGGGGAGCGGCGGCCACGCCGCCGAAATATTTTTCCGCCAGTCCGAGAGCGCGGGCCTCGTCCGTGTCCCCCACCAGCACCAGGGCGGCGTTGGAGGGCGTATAATATCTGTCAAAAAAGCTCCGGAGCCCCTCGGGCGTCATGCTCTCCAGGTCCTCCCGGCGGCCTATGACCGGCCGGCCGTAGGGGCTGACAGAGTAGGCCTTCCGCAGCATCAGCCTGTAGAGGCTGCCGGCCGGGTCGTCCTCCTCCCCTTCCATCTCCGACAGCACTATCCCCAGCTCCTTTTTGAGCTCATCCTCCCGGAACAGGGGGAAAAACCTGCCGCCCATGCCCGCCAGAGCCAGCTCAAGGCTCTCGGAGGGCAGGGCCGTCCAGTAGTAGGTGTAGTCGTGGCCGGTGGCGGCGTTTTCGGCGCCTCCCGCCAGCCTCAGCCGCCTCGTCAGCTCCCCGTCGGGAAAATCCCGGGTGCTCCTGAAGAGGAGATGCTCTATGAGATGAGCCGCCCCCCAGAGGCCCTCGGGCTCGTCGGCGGCTCCCGCCGCAAACCAGAGCTGACAGGTGACGAGAGGGGCCGACCGGTCCTCCTTGAGGAGCACCGTCAGGCCGTTGTCCAGGGTGAATTCCTTAGTGCCCGCAGTGACAGAGAACCGTCTTTTCATTTGCCACTGTGCTCGGCATGGTCGTCTATTTCTTTTTCCGCCTTGTCCAGCATCCTGCCCATATCGGAGTATTCCTTGCCGGTGGAGGCCTCGTCTCTGAGGTAGCCTCCCATCTCCTTCACCGCCGCCTTCATGGAGCCGGGGTCGTTCATGTCGATGGACCTGAACTTGGCGTCCAGCCGGTCCAGCACCTCCGTGTGGGACTTGTAGGGACGGAACATGGATATGACGAGGCCGGTCTCCCCGGACCCGCAATGGGGACAGGGATGGGGCTCGTCTCTCCGGGAAGCGGAGAGCAGCAGAGTAAACTTTTTGCCGCAGCCGGCGCAGCGATATTCATATACAGGCATATGCGCACCTCTAACCTTCTATGGAATCAAGTATGTTGTCGTCCAGGCCTTCGTATCTGGAAGCAAAGGAACGGCGCTCGCTGCGCACCTCCGCCACCAGCATGTCTATGCGGCTCTGGTCGTAATGGGCGTCCAGGTCGTAGCGGGACAGGTCCACCCCCTCTATGGAAGCGGGCACGTCGCACATCCAGTTCGGGTCCTCCTTCCAGGTCACGGAGCCCCTCAGGACCCCCAGTATGACGGCGCTGATCTCCGGTATGGAGATGCGGGTCACCTTGCGCCGGACCCTTCTGCCGCCGTCAAGCCCCGTGTCCACCAGCTCCCCCACTCCGCCGTTGTTGAGCATGTAGCACTCTATGGCGGGATTGGCCCTGAGCTTGGAGTAAAAGGTGTTGATCCGGTCCCGGGACTTGCCCATCCCCACGGCCACCGCGGACACGCCGCCCCGGCCGTCCAGCTTGCCTATCTCGCTGCCCACGGCGTCAAAGGGGTCCGTGAGCATATAGGCCACCGCCGCCTGCTCGCAGCTCAGGCGGGACAGTATGGGGATCACCGTAAAATTTTTGGTCATAAAGAAAAACACGGTCCTGTCCAGCTGCGAGGGCGGGGGCAGGTTGATGGAGCCGCCGCAGCCGGGCATGGCGCTCCTGGGGACCACGCAGTGGCCGTTGCCCGTGACCGTCTTGTCGTCATACCACACGTCGCCCCGGTAGTCCACCGCCACGTTTTCCATGATGGCCTCGGGGGAATTGGCCGCCTCCCACAATATGGGCTGCGACACCCCGGAGAGCTTGTCCGTGCGGAAATAAAAGCCGTTTTCGGTGCCCGCCATGACCCCGTCGCTCTGCCAGAACACCAGGTCGTCCTGCAGGATGCCGGCGCTGCCTCCCAGCCGGCCCACCCCGTGATCGTGACAGGCGTGGGTGGTCTTGCCCGTGGAGGATATGCCGAAAAACACCACCCCCACGTTTTTCATCTCACCGCCGGCATCCGGGACCCTCACCAGCTTGGTGGCGGCGTGAAAGCCCGGGTCGGGATTGGAGGCCACGGCCATGCGCAGAAAAGCGTTTTTTATCTCGCCGTAATAGTCGGAGCCCAGGATGACGGTCACGCCTATTTCCCTGAACACCAGCACCTGCCTGTCCTTTTCGGGCCACTCGGGGACCGCCACCACCGTCAGGGACGGCTCCCGGCCCCGGGGCGGAAAGGTCATGCGGGAAAACATATAGTTCAGACGGGCCCCTGCGGGACTGCACATTGAAACGAACAGCCGGCAGGAGGCTCCGAAGCCGGCTCCGCTGCCCAGCTCGCCGTCGGTGTAGCCCAGAGGACACCTGCCCAGATAGCCGAAGAGCTCCCCCAGAGTCTTTTCCAGGGTGGCTCCTATGTCCTTTTTCTTCTGGGTGGCGTAGCTCATCTCCTCCATGCCCGTGTCTATATACACCGTCTGGGCGGTGGACAGCACCTTCAGGGAAGAGATAAAGTTCACCCCGCCCGACCGCGTCCGGACCCCAAAGGGGACAGCCAGGGCCCCGGCTTCCTCCCCGGAGAGAGGCGCGGAGTTGGGCATGCGGTGCAGGCCGGCGACAAATACTGAGACCTTGCCTATAAGGCCGGATATATTCATACTTCACCATCGTTCAGCTTGATATACATCTATATTATAGCACAAACACTCTCCTTTTATATTGTCCGCCGGCGAAAAGTCCCCGGGGGGAAAAGAGCCCCGGCCCGGGCGGAGAACGCCCCTTGCGGGGGGACGCAAAAAAAATTTTTGAAAAAAACTCTTATTTGCTTGACAAGTCCTCGCCCGGTCTTTTATAATAGAATTGGCATAAAGCCAATGCCTCATGAATCTGAAAGAGATATGGGGATATGCCCAAAGCCAAAAATCTACACTTTTCAAGGAGAAACAAATGAAGAAGATCGTTGTTTCCATCATTGCTCTCGCGCTCGTACTCAGCGCTATGGCAGCCATGGCTCAGGACAAGAGCTACACCATCACCCCCAAGCTCGCTTACGGCTACGTCGTTGACGGCGACAGCAGAGACGAGTCCGGCAACGCTATGGGTATCCTCGTCGAGGGTCAGTTCGAGAACATTCCCGTCGGCTTCGAGACCGGCTACCTGTTCAACGACAAGCGCCATTCCATCCTGGGCGTTGACTACAAGTACAAGGGTCATCAGCTTCCCATCATGGCCACCTACAACCAGGCCTTCACCCCTGACAATCCCTTCTACTTCAAGGTAGGCGCCGGCATTTCCATCAACGAATACAAGGACAAGGTCGTTGGCGCCGGTGCTATCAGAATTTCTGAGAGAAAGACCCGCTTCGCTTTCAAGGCTGGCGTTGGCTACAAGTTCGCCGATACTTTCTGCGCCGAGCTCACCTATGCCGACTATGGCAAGTGCCCCAACTTTGACATCAAGACCGGTCAGATCCAGCTGGCCCTTGGCTACAGCTTCTAATAAAGTCACATCGAAGACTCCGGACTTCCGGAGTCTTTTTTTTGGAACTCCCGGGCCCGGCGGGGCCGTCTAACAGTATATACAAGGAGCAGATCATGAAAAAGACCCTTATTTGCGCCCTGCTGATACTCGTCCTGTCTGCGGCGGCATGGGCGGACAAGATATACTACCACTGCCCTCTGAGGGGCGCCGTCATAGTCAAGAGCTTTTACAACAGCGCCGCCTTCAGCTACAGGACCAAGTGTCCCCGCTGCGGCCACATGGGGTCCTCCGACCACAAGGTGTCCGGCACCAACGGCGCCACCACCGGCACCTACGTCTGCCCCCGCTGCGGCTCCACAGTGAGCCTCTTTATACGCAACGAGACCCTGGCCCCCACGGTCCCCGAGGACTGCTTTGAGGTGTTTTATCACGCCGTCCTTCAGGGAGGCGTCGTCACCCTGCAGCAGCCCTTTGCTCCGGACTTCTATTACAGATACTCCTGCTCCCATTGCGGCAGGCTCAGCGACGACGAGTATTACGCCTCCTCCCCGGGAGGTCTCACGGAATACAAATACGACTGTCCCCGCTGCCGGCGCACAAGCGGCATCCGGATCCTGACCTACAGCCGCAGCCTGGAGGGCAGGGATCTCTCCATGGTCTATTCCCACTGCGCCGTCACGGGAGCCATCATCACCGAATACGACCCCTTCAGCGCAGAATACGGCTACAGGGAATTGTGCCGGAACTGCGGCGCCCTGAAGACCGGCACCCTCAGGCACTCGGCCCGGTCGGGAGAATACAAGTACAGCTTCGTCTGCTCCCGTTGCCGGAAAAAGCAGGAAGTCCTGATAGTCAGCTATACGGAATGATGAAGCTGCTTCGCGCGATAGCCCTGCTGCTGCCCGTCCTCCTGTGCCGGGCGGCCTTTGCCGACGTCATCTACAGCCATATGCCCTTGCAGGGGGCTGTGGTCACCTGCAGCATGCCCTTTGACAGCCAGTTCAGCTGGAGGGCCCGCTGCGACGTCTGCGGCTGGATATCCCGGGACGTACACAACGATTTCGGCACCTCGGGCATATCCCGCCACGCCTTCACCTGCCCGGACTGCGGCGTCCGCCGGGAGTCCGTGTTCGTCAATTCGACCCGCTCCGTCAAGGCTCCCGAGGTGGGAGCGAGCGTGTATTTTCACTCCGCCGACGGGTGCATCATCACCGAAGATAACCCCTTTGACACCCAGTTCGGCTACCGGGTCCGCTGCGGAGGCTGCGGCGCCCTCTCCGGCACCTTTTCCTCCTTTGGCTCCTCCGGCAGCTCTCAGCGCAGCTACACCTGCTCCAAATGCGGGCACAGGCAGAGCTACGCCCTGCAGCACTATACCGGCAGGATCCGGGACCTGTCCACCCTGTACAGCCACTGCGCCATAACGGGGGCGGTCATCACGGAAATGAACCCCTTTGACAGCCAGTTCAGCTACGCGCCCGTGTGCGCCGGCTGCGGCTTCAGGGGCTCCCGGACAAGCACCTTCGGCACCTCCGGCGCCTCGGAGCGCAGCTGGTCCTGCCCCAAATGCGGACACCGGCAGAAGATACTGCTGGAAAACTGGTCAAAACGCCGGTAAACCATTGGCGCAGAGCGCACACAGGCGGGAGATACGATCTCCCGCCTGTATTTTCCGCCTTCTTTATCTTTCCTGCACTGCCGTCCCGAACGCGGTCAGGCTCACCAGTCCCGGAGTGATCCCGGGGGGCGCGCCGAGTATCCTCAGCCGGACCCCATAGGCTTTTGCAGGCTCCGTCTCCCGGTAGTCGATGGAGAGATCCTCCGTGTTGTCCGACGCGTCCACCAGCGTCTTCCACGTTCCGAACCCCGGGTCCGGAGCATATTCCACCACGTAGCGGAACGGGCCGGGCAGGATCCCCCGCAGGGTCTCCATGCCGATATCCCGCCAGATCAGCCGGACGGCGCGGATCCGGAACCGGGTGGCTCTCCCCGACTGGCCCAGGGAAAAGGTGATGGCGGGCTCCGGGTCGCCCTCCGCCGGCTGCCACCACGTCAGCACGCTGTAGTCGGAGGCGTATATGGGTTCCCTTCCCGGCGCATGGGTCGTAGCCGTGGGACGCTGCATGAAGGTCAGGGGGAGCCATCCGGCGCCGTTTCCCAGTTCCGGCCGGGACAACACCCCCGGCGCAAACTGGGGCGTCTCCGTGACGGCGGGACAAAAGAGTTCCCCGTCCTCGTCCATCCCCACCGGATCCATGCCGATCCGACGCTCGAACATATGGTGGAAACAGAAGAGGCAGGTGTAAAACGTCCACAGAGTCCCGCCCGGCCCCTCAACGAGGCAGCCGTGTCCCGCTCCGCGGACCAGACCGTCGGTCTTCCGGGTCAGAGGATCGTGTCTCTTCTGGGGGCGGAAGCCCGAGAGCGGCCCCTCGCCGGATATGGCGATCCCGCTGGCGTAGGTGCCGTATTCGGTCCCGGAGCCGGAGTAGAGCAGATAATATCGACTTCCGATCTTCTTCATCCACTGTCCTTCCACCCAGCCCATCCGGGTGTTCTCGTTGTATTCCCCCGTCCGCTGCCAGGGGACGGAGGGATCGAAGCGGTTGAGGATGACGGGCTCGCCCAGCATCCGCCAGGGCCGTTCGGGATCCATTTCCACGCCGGCAGTGCCCGTCACGGCTTCCACGTCTTCCCCGTTTTCCGGCGCGGCGCTGTGGGTCCAATACATGTAGAGCCGGTCCCCTTCCGCCAGGAAGCAGGGATCGCAGACGGGGCTGACATTGCCGCGGGCGTCGGTGATCTCACCGCAGACCGTAAAGGGGCCCAGAGGGCTGTCCGAGACCCAGAGCTCCCTGACGTTATTTCCGGTGAGATACCACCTGCCGCGAAACTTCACGACGGCGGGACTGTATTTCAGGTGCGGAACGCCGATCTCCACCCGCTTCCAATGAAGGAAGTCCTCCGACACCCAGGCGACGGCGTAGGAGGGATAGAGGATCCACTTTCCCTCGTCATACACCACGCTGGGATCCGCCACAGACCGGTAGTCGGGACAGCCCGGGGGATCGCCGTTTGTCAGGCCCGTGTCCAGCCGGCGGCCGGAAGGGATGTCCGGGATCGAAAGGGGATTGCAGTAGGTTGTCTGGTTCACTTTTTTGCCTCTCATCAACAGTGTATATACTCATTATACCCCCGCGGGGACGGAAAAGCAACCGGCTTTCGGGCAGAAACACGCGCCGGCAGAGCCGATGACAGGACGGCCCGCGGTCAGCGGCAGACGTTCTGACCACGGCCTCCTCCGGGATCTCTGCCCGACAGCAGACTTTGCCGTTTTTTTGCGGGTTTTTGCCGGAAGACGGCCCGCCCCTTTTTTTTGCGCGCCGATTTATAGTATAATAAAATTGATAATATTCTTTTTTGGGATGACACATGAATAAAATAACTCCGCGGGCGATAATCCTGTCGCTCATCTTTATGCCCTTTCATATCTATCTGATATTTGAAAGCGAGCTGGTCCTGTATCATTCCCAGATCACCTGTTTTCCACTGTTTTACACATCGGTGTTCATTCTGCTCGTGCTGTGTCTGGGCAACCTGCTCCTGAAGAAGCTGTGCCCCTCCAAAGCCCTGACGAGAGCGGAGCTCATCACCATATACGCGGCGTCCAACATCAGCGTGGTCTGGGTGAGCCATGACTTTATGCAGGTCCTCATCAACGGGATGTGCTACGGCATGCGCTACGCCACCGCGGAAAACAACTGGTTCAACCTCATCATCAACCGGGCCCCCGACTGGGCCATCATCAAGAACAAGGCGGCGGTGGACGCCTTTTATCTGGGCAACGAAGACTTTTTCCAGTGGAAATACGTGTCCGCCTGGCTCAGGCCCATGGCCTGCTGGAGCGGCTTTGTGCTGGTGATGTTTTACGTCATGCTGTGCATGAACACCATCCTCAGGCGCCAGTGGATAGAGAACGAAAAGCTGTCCTATCCCCTGACGGCCATCCCCGTGTCCATGACCGAAAACACCGAGGGCTTTTTCTCCAACAGGCTGCTCTACGTGGGCATATTCATCTCCATAGCCTTTTCGCTGCTGCAGGGCCTGTCGTCCGTCTTTCCTTCCTTCCCGGTCATGAGCTTCAGGGATATGAACGTCATCGACTACATAGTCAATCCGCCCTGGAACGCCATAGGCAACATGCCCATCAGGGTGTATCCCATCGTCATAGGCATTCTGTATCTGATACCCACCGACCTGTGCTTTTCGCTGTTCTTCTTCTATCTGCTCTTCAAGGCCGAATGCGTCTTCGGAGCGGTGGTGGGCATCAACACCATACCCTATTATCCCTTCCTGAAGGAGCAGTCCGCCGGCGCCATCATAGGCATATTCGTCTTCACCATATATTTCAGCCGGCATCACCTGCTGGACGTGGTCAGGACCGTGTTCTCGGGCCGGGAGGTGCCCAAAGACCCCGATGAGATCATGTCCTACAGAGGCGCCTTCTGGGGCATGCTCATAGGCATCGCCTGTATGATCATGTTTACCCGGGCCCTGGGAGCCGGCCTGCTGATGGCCGTCATACTCATCTGGGGCTACTTCATCACCTGCATATCCGTCAACAGGGTCCGGGCCGAGTCCGGCACCCCCAATCACGATATAGACTCCTCCGGCATAGTGGCCATGCTCAGGGTCAACGCGGGCAGCACCAATATGGGGCCCAAAAACATCATAGCCTCCGAGCTCAGCAGCTGGTACAACAGGTCCTTCCGGTCCAATATGATGCCCATACAGATGGAGACCATGTATATGACCCGCAGGGCGGGGATCAGGCAAAAAAGCGTGGCCCTCTTTATAGGCTTTATCACCATTGCCGGCATGTTCATAGGCATATCCCTTATGCTGTGGCTCTACTACAAGCTGGGCGCCGCCAACAGGATCAGCCGCGTGGCCAACATCTTCGGCTCAGAGATATACAATCAGATCAATTCCCAGCTGAAAAACGGCACCCTCCTGAGCTCCAACGGCGTCATAGCCATTGCCTGCGGCTTCGTGATCTATTCCCTGCTGGCCATAACGAGAGTCAAGATCATCGGCTTCCCCCTGCACCCGGTGGCCTACGCCATGAGCGGCTCCTGGTGTATCACCTACATCTGGCTCAGCGCCATCATAGCCTGGATCACCAAGACCGTGATACTGAGATACGGCGGCATGCGGGTCTTTCTGAAGGCCATGCCCCTGTTTTTGGGCCTGATACTGGGCGACTGCGTGGCCGGCACAGTGTGGTGTATCATCGCAGCCATCCTGGGCACGCCCACACACTCCATATTCCCATAAAAAAAGGAACGTACCATGAAAACACTCTATATGGTAGCCAATTCCCACATAGACCCCGTCTGGCTGTGGGACAAATACGAAGGCATAGACGAAGTGATCAACACCTTCCGGTCCGCCTGCGACCGGCTGGACGAGAATCCGGACCTGCGCTTTACCGCCAGCTCCATCATGTTTTACAAATGGACCAAAGAGCTGGCTCCCGACGTGTTTGCCCGGATCAAAAAGCACGTGGCGGAGGGCAGATGGGAAGCCGTGGGCAGATGGCTGGTGGAGCACGACGTGAACCTGCCTCTTGCGGAAAGCTTTGACAACTCCATCCGGATATCCACCGAGTTCACCCGGCAGGAATTCGGCGAAACGAGCCCCGTGGCCTACTGCCCGGACACCTTCGGCCATCCCGCCACGCTGCCCGAGATACTCTGGGACCGGGGCTTCAGATACTACGTGTTCTGCCGGCCCGAAGCTCACGAAAAGACCCTGCCCTCCAACCTCTTCTGGTGGGAGAGCGGCGGCAAAAGGATACTGTGCCTCAGGCTGAAATACCACTATTGCCAGGGGCGGAACCCGGACACCTCCCGCATCCGGGAGGTCCTCCATGACCCCGAAGTATATTTTGGAGACACGGGCTGCTTTTTCTTCGGCGTGGGCGACCACGGCGGCGGCCCCTCCAAAGAGGAGATAGCCGCCTACACCCGGCTCCGGGACGAGACCCGTGACGTGAATATCAGGTTCGGCACGTGTCTGGAGTTTTTCAAAGAGGCCGAACGGGTCCCCGGCCTGCCCACGGTCACGGGAGACCTGCACATGCACGCCATCGGCTGCTACTCGGTGAACCGCGTTCTCAAGGAAGGGGTGCGCAATTCGGAGAGGGCCCTCGGCTACACAGGCCGGGCGCTGGACGCCGCCGGCATGAAAAAGGACCTGTCGGGCCTGTGGGAAACGGTGGTCTTCAACGAGTTTCACGACATCCTGCCCGGCTCCTGCAGCCCCGCCGCCGCCCGGCAGGCGGTGATGGAGCTCAGCCGGGTCCGGTCGGAGGCTATGG
The DNA here is from genome assembly GCA_017552965.1 of Abditibacteriota bacterium. NCBI lineage: Bacteria > Pseudomonadati > Abditibacteriota > Abditibacteriota bacterium. Next base: position 16,725 of record JAFZNQ010000025.1, read on the forward strand.
ATACGGCCTATACGGCCACCAAAAAGCTCTCCCGGCAGATACCGGTCAAATGCAGGGAAGGCGAATTCCGCATATTCAACTCCCTCCCCTTCCCGGTGAAGGCGCCCTTTGAAGTGGAAAGCTTTATGTATTACAGGGAAGGCGCCCCCTTTGTGCGGCAGGACGGCTCCGAGGTGCCCGTTCAGATGATCACTCCCTCGGTCTATTGCGCCAACAGGCGCTGGCTCTTCGTGGACGAGATACCCGCCCGGTCCATGGCCTGCTACGCCTTTGATTCGTCACGGCAGACCGACAGGCGGGAGGACTTCCGCTTTGGCGAAGGCGACGGCGTCAGCCTGGGCTCCATGGAGGCAAAGGGACTGAACCTCTATGCGGACGGACAGCCCCTGTTTGCCCGGCCTCTGTCCCTCACGGTGTACAAGGACGAGTCGGACGTCTGGTCCCACGGCATAGACGGCTATCACTACGGCACCGACGGCGAGTTTGCCATCACGGGCGTCACCCGCAGCGAGGGTGACCTGGCCTCCTTTGTCCTCTATCGTCTGGCCTGGAAGACCTCGGAAGCTGAGATACTCTTTGCTCTCTACAGGGACCTGCCCTGCGCCGACGTCAGGATACGCGTGCGCTGGACCGAAAAGCAAAAAGTGCTCAAATTGCTCCTGGCCCCCGCAGAGGACTACGATCATATCACCTGTCAGGGCGCCGGAGGCTGTATAGAGAAATACACGGTCCAAAAGGAGGAGCCTCTCCACGGCTGGATGCTGCTGGGCAAGCTGGGCCTGTGCCAAAAGGGAGCCTACGCCTTCAGCAGGGAAAACAGCCGGGATACCGCCATCACACTGGTGAGGAGCTCCATCTTCGGCTACGACCAGGGCTTCAGGCCGGACTACCACGGCCCCATACACCACACGGATATGGGCGAGCACGATTTTGCTCTGAGGATCTTCAGGGGACTGTCCCCGGAGGAGCTGGAGAGAGAAACGCAGATATTCACGGAGCCCTTCAGCGTCATCAGGGAAAACAACTGACAGACAAAGTGAAAAATGCGGTTTGCGCAAATGCAAACCGCATATTTATTTCCATGGAGGATAACGGGCTCGAACCGTTGACCTACTGCGTGCAAGGCAATCGCTCTCCCAACTGAGCTAATCCCCCGAATGGTGGGCCTAATTGGATTCGAACCAATGACCTCGCCCTTATCAGGGGCGCGCTCTAACCAACTGAGCTATAGGCCCTCACGGGAAATTCCCACCACTCATATTATACTCTATCGGCAGTCCCCTGTCAAGTCCTTTTCGGACTTTGCAAAAAAAAGCCCCCGCCCCGCCTATTGTATCCCGCCGCCGGCTGTGATATAATGAAACTAACGTACAGCATTTCGGAGGACGAGATGAACTATCTTTTAGGCATTGATATAGGCACTTCGGGCGCCAAGACTATATTGCTGGACACGGACAAGGGGCGTATAGCGGCCTCTTCCGTCAGAGAATACCCTTTGGACACCCCCAGGCCCCTGTGGGCCCAGCAGGAGCCGGAGGACTGGTGGCAGGCCGCCGTGGGCGGCATAGGAGACGTGCTGGCCCGGACCGGCGCGGCCCCCTCGGACATCAAGGCCGTGGGCCTCACGGGACAGATGCACTCCTCTGTGTTCCTGGACGAGCGCGACTGCTCCATACGCCCCGCCATCCTGTGGTGCGACCAGCGGACCGGAGACGAGTGCGGCCAGATAAACGACCTGATAGGCAAGGACAGGATAGTGGATATCACCTGCAATCCCATGCTCACGGGCTTTACCCTGCCAAAGCTCATATGGCTCAGGAACCACGAGCCGGAGAACTATGCCCGCATCCGCAAGGTGCTCCTGCCCAAGGACTACATACGCTTCAGGCTCACCGGGGAATACGCCACCGACGTGTCCGACGCTTCGGGCATGGGCGTCTTTGACGTGAGGCGCCGCTGCTGGTCCCGGGAGATCATGGAGGGCTGCGGCCTGCAGACAGAATGGTTTGGCCGGGTGTACGAGAGCCCCGAGACGAGCGGCAAAGTCTCCCGGGAGGCCTCCCTGCTGACAGGCCTGCCCGAAGGCATCCCCGTAGCCGCGGGAGCCGGCGACAACGCCGCCAGCGCCATAGGCAACGGCATAGTGGAGCCCGGCATGGTGTTCAACAGCCTGGGGACCTCGGGAGTGGTGTTTGCCTATGCCGACACCCCCGCCCTGGACAGCAGCCTGAGAGTCCACACCTTCTGCCACGCCGTGCCCGGCAAGTGGCACGTCATGGGAGTGATGCTCTCCGCCGGCGGCTCCCTGAGGTGGTACAGAGACACCTTCTGCCAGGAAGAAAAACGCCTGGCCGAGGAGACCGGCGAGGACGCCTACGACCTGATATCCCGTCAGGCCGCCGCTATCCCTCCCGGCAGCGAAGGGCTCCTGTTCCTGCCCTATCTCACCGGCGAGCGCTGCCCCTGGCCCGACCCCAACGCCCGGGGAGCCTTTGTGGGAGCTACCCTGAGCCACACCCGGGCCCACTTTGCCCGCAGCGTCTTTGAGGGCATCTCCTGCGGTCTCAACGACTCCTTTGAGATACTCAGGGAAATGAACGTGCCCATCAGCACCGTCATCGCCACCGGCGGCGGCGCCAAAAGCCCCTTCTTCCGGCAGGTGCTGGCAGACGTCACCGGCTACGAACACTGCACCCTGGTGAACGACGAGGGCCCCGGCTACGGAGCCGCCATACTGGCGGGAGCGGCAGCCGGCATATACGGCGACGTGCAGGAGGCCTCCAAAGCCAACGCCGTCATCGACAAACGGACCCCCGCCGACCCCGGCAGGCACGAGGAATACGCCAAATACGTCAGGGAGTACAAGGCCCTGTATCCGGCGCTCAGAGACACTTTTCTCGCCATCAGCCGCTTTTAGGCAAGGGCAAACGCCCCGGCAGACGCGCAGCGCCTGCCGGGGCCGTTTTGTCCCATTCCGCACCCCGCGTCATCCCGGCGGCAACACCCCGCGTCATCCCGGCGGCGGTCAAATACAGACGTCATCTCGGCGGTTTTTCCGTTAGGGAAAACCGGTAATTCGGGGCCCCCACGAATAAAGGTATTCGTGGGGTGAATAAGAGATCCCCTGTAATGGAAGGACAGACCCCGGGCAAAGATCATGCTCACCGCCGGGGAATAGTTGAGTATTGTCCCGTCGGGCTTGGTCCGTGGCTCGCGCCACACCCCGCGTCATCTCGGCCCAAATCGCATATGTGTAATGCGTCAGCATTACGCGATTTGGGGTAAGAGATCCACGGACGGGGCCCATTTGCCCTTACATTGCTCTGTCGCAGACAGAGAGGGCAAATGGGAGGGGCCGTATCGCGGGGCAATGAAAACACTCTTGTCATCCCGGCCAAAACGGCAATATGTCAAACGCCACCGGCGTTTGGCCGTTTTGGGGAAGGGATCGGGGTCCCCGGCGAAAAAGGTTTCGCCGGGGTGTAATTCGGGCGGGACCC
>JAFZNQ010000026.1 GCA_017552965.1 Abditibacteriota bacterium
CTCTGTCTGCGACAGAGCAATGAACGGGCAAACGGGTCCCGCCCGAGATCCCTTCCCGGAAATGGCCGAGCGCTAAAGCGCTTGATATATGGCCATTTCCGCCGGGATGACGCCCGATCGAAGCATTGACGCTCTCCCATACCTCTCGCCGGCCGCGCCGAGATGACGCGGTGTGGCGCTGCGCCGGGATGACGCGGTGTGGCGCTGCCCCCGGGATGACGAGTGAGCTCCCGCAGGGGGCTAAAATTTCCGGCTTTTGCGCCGGAACGGCGCAAATCCTGTATAATATAAGTGAATGAATTTTACGGAAGGGTGTAGTATGTCAAGACTGCTGTTTGTACTATTGATCCTGCTGCTCTATCAGGCAGCAGCGGCTCAGGAGATCACCGAAGACAATGGCGCTTTTACTGCCGCGGGCGCCGGCTACAAGGTGTTGATCCCCGCCGGGCGTATGCTCTCGAGTATGGAGATAAACGGAGTGGAATTCGCGGAAAAGGAAGCCATCAATCCCGGCGTCTCCTTTTTCAACAACGGCGCTGCCCAGGCTGCCTCCCGCAACAGACGGGAGGGCAGCAGCGTGATCTGCGAGGTGGAGGGCTACGGGCAGGTGACCTATCGCTTTGGCGCCGACAGCCTGGAGATAGAAGTCCTCAACACCGGCGAGGTGGCCGAAGATTTCTTTATGCTGTTGTCCCGCAACGTGCAGGCGGTCATGGACAGCGGGGGCAAGTGTATGCCTGCCTATTCCCGTCTGGAGCCCGGCGAATACAAGTGGGTCATGGGCAACCATGCCATCGTGTCAAAGGGACAGGCCAGATTTTGGGGGCCCTTCATCATGTGCGAGCTGTTTCAGCTGCCCACGGCTCCCGGCGAAAAATGCAGCTTGACCATAGCTCCTTCGCAGGTGTCCTTTGCCGACAGAAAGCTGGTCATGGAGACCATCCTCCCGGCTCTCGGTGAGGACAAGGAGGACCTGGCGCTGGATTCTCCCGCGGAGTATCAGGTGTTTCAGCGCCAGACCAAAACAAGGGGCCGGCTGTTCTTTTCCGGCAAGGTAAACGTGCCCTGTGACCGGGTGGAATACAAAATTACCGGGCAGGGCATCAACGGCAGAAAGTATCCCTCGTCCTTCAAGCCTCTCCGGGTGCAGGACGGGACCTTCGGAGAATACGTGGACGGCTGGGCCGGAGGCTGGTACACCGTGGAAGTCAGAGCGATCAGGGACAAAAAGACCGTGGCCTCTCAGACTCTGGAGCACGTGGGCATAGGCGAAGTCTTTGTGGGGGCGGGGCAGTCCAACTCCACCAACAACGGCCAGTTTCCCATACAGCAGACCCTGGGCATGAGCTCCACCACCGACGGCAAGGTGTGGAAGATCAACGACGACCCCATGCTGGGGCATCACGACAACACCCAGGGAGGCAGCTATTACCCCGCTCTGGGAGACGCTCTGTACGAAAGGCTGGGTGTGCCCATCGGCATAGCCTCCACCGGCCACGGCGCCACGGGCATAGTCCACTGGCTGCCGGAGACAGACCTCTACGCCTACATGATGAACCGCATCAGGCAGCTGGGCAAAAACGGCTTCCGGGCCGTGCTGTGGCATCAGGGCGAGAGCGACGCCCTTAATCCTTCGGACGTGTCCCTCATAAACATGCAGCGTATCATAGAGACCTCGGTCTATGACGCCGGCTGGGAGTTTCCCTGGTTCGTGGCCAAGGTGAGCTATCATTCGGCGGCCAATCCCCGGTGGCCCAACATCCGCCGGGCCCACCAGCGGCTGTGGGACCTGGGCATAGCCCAGCAGGGGCCCGACACTGACGTCCTGACTGCGGAGCTGCGGGACAATACGGGCATCCATCTGAACCGGGAAGGGCTGAAAAAGCATGGCGAAATGTGGGCCGAGATACTGGGCCCCTGGATCAAGGAATGGGAAAAGGTCAATCCGTAATGAAATATCTGCTTGTGTTGCTGTTCGTTGTGGCGTCGGCGTGCGCCTTTGGCAGGGACTTTGCGCCCGTGGACCGGGAGACTAAGGCTCGGTATGCCGGTCTGCCCCGGGAGAGCCTGTTTATCCCGGAGGTCTCTTATGCGTCGGGCGACAAGCCCGTGTGCATATCCAGCCCCCTGCAGTACGGGGCGGCGGGAGACGGCGTCACCGATGATACGGCGGCCTTCCGGCAGGCCATAGAGGCCGCGGGCAAGACCGGGGGCACGGTGTTCGCGCCCCAGGGGACCTATCTGGTGCGGGAGCCTCTGGTCCTGCCCGAGGGGGTCATCCTCAGGGGCGAATACGACGGGCCCGACAGCAAAAAGCAGGGGACCCTGATAGTCACGGACTACTGCGGCAAGGGACTTTACGATACGCCCTTTATAGGCCTTTCTCCCTGCTCCGGAGTGAGGAACACCGCCTTTTACTATCTGAACCAGCGCTTTGACGAGCCCCTTGACCAGGCTCCCTGCATAGGCCTTGCCAAATCTGCCCCCGGGACCACCCTGGAGCAGGTGATGGTCTATAACGCCACCTATCCCTACTACTACGGCGGCTACGGCAACGCCGCCCACGTGCTGAGGAATATGTACGCTACCCCTCTCCGTCAGGGCTTCCTGTCCGACAGGAACGGGGACGTGACCTGCTTCGGCGCCATCATTCTGGACCGGAAATACTATGCCGAGTGCGGCTACCCGGGCGCTCCCGCCGGCAAGAAGGACCTGGAGGCCCTGTCCGCCACTCTCCGCAAGGCCGTGGGCTTTGTGTTCGAGAGACACGACACTCCCTACTGCGTGGGCTTCAGGACCCGGGGCATAGGCACCGGCCTCATAGTGCGGGAGTCCAGCCATCCCCAAAGAGAGATATGGCTCAACGGCGGCGGCTTCGGAGGAGGCTGCTCCCTGTATGATTTTGAATTCACCGACTGCGTCACAGGCATACAGATAGAAAAGACCCACGTGGCATCCAGCTTTGTCAAGGGCCGCATCACCGTGGCCGACGCGCCGGGCTCGGCGGGGATACTGGTGACGGACAAGCTGCGCACCGACGCCGTGTTTCAGACGATAGTGATAGACGGCAGGCCGGAGTGCTGCGTGGATATGCGGGCGGAAAACGGCAATATCATGCTGACGGACTGCGTCCTCTCCGGCTGGAAGGAATACGGGGTCAGGGCCCTGTCCGCCTACACCTATCTGACGGGCTGCCGCTTCGCCGGCAGCAAGAGAGCCGTGCTGGCCGACGGAGCCGACGGCATAGGCCTGTCGGGCTGCAAGGGCGAGCCGGAGACCGATATACGGAATATGCCCGGGGAGCGGGTGTATATTTCCCGGGAGCCGCTGCAGCACACAGTCACGGGCTTTGAGGGCTACCAATTCGCGGCAAAACGCTCCAACGCCGCCCGCAGCGAGATATTTGAGGCTTCCCGTCTGGGAGTCCTGCCGGACGGCAGCGACGTGACGGAGGCCCTGAACAGGATACTGGCCGAGGCCGGAGCAAAGGGGGGCGGCATAGTGTACGTGGCGCCCGGCATCTACCGGCTGGACGGCACTCTGCAGGTGCCCCGGGGCGTGGAGCTCCGCGGCCCTATGGACAGCTATCACTCGAACCTGATGATCCCCAAGGAAAGGGACGCCCAGTTCTGGGTGTACGGCGGCAAGGGCCGGGCCGACGGGGACGGAGCCGTGGTGCTGGCGGAGCATGCCGGCATCATGGGCCTCACCTTTTACTATCCCGAGCAGAACGTGGACGGCTGGCAGGAAGGGCAGGACTGGACTCCCTATCCCTTTACCATCACCGCAAAGGGGCCGGGCTGCTGGTGCCGCTGGACCGTGTGCGCCAACTCTTATCAGATGGCGGACTTTGGCTCCTGCGGCAACTGCGCGGACTATGAGATCACCGGCATGAGGGGCCAGCCCCTGGTCACCGGCATCTACGGAGGCGGCAACAGCGGCGAGGGCCGGGTGGAGCTGTGCAATTTCAGCCTGGCGGAATGGTGCTACGGCGCTATGCCCTATATGCCCAGGTTCGGCGCCGGGCCCTACGATTACGGCGGCATGAAGACCGATGACAAGTGGCGCCGCTACGTCATGAAGCTGATAAACGGCAGCGACTACTACAAGTTCGGCTACAACAAGCGGCTCTATGTCTTTTGCAATCTGGCCTACTCCGCCATGTACGGCCTGCACTTTGCGGAGCAAGACGGCAAATACACCGAGCGGGCCACCCTGTTTTATCACAACACGGATATATGCAAGAGCACCGTGCAGATAGACAGAGCGGGCAGGCTGGACTTTTTCAACTCCTTCGGGGACTGCGAGATGGAAGAGGGCTGCGGCGCCACGGTGAGCAGCGTATCCACAGGCATGAACACGGTGTTTGACCACTGCATGAACGTGCGTGGCGGCACTCTCAATCTGGGAGGCCTCTTCATATTTCGCAAATATGACCGGTTCCTCCATGTGGAGGGCGGCGCGGTCCACGTGTACGGCGGCCTGCTGGTGGAGCCGCAAAAGATGTTTTTGGAAGTCCACGCCCCCGGAGTGGGGACAGCGGAGGGACTGGTGATGCGCAACCCCGAAAAACGGACCGGCGCGCAGGGCCTGGTCACCTCGGAAAACGCTCGGGTGACCGGCTGCATGGGCACCAATACCGGTCTCCCGTGGGAATGACAGGAGGATGATATGAAAACCATCGTCAAGATATTGCTGGCCATTTTGTGTGTGCTGGCCGTGCTTCTGATAGCCGGCGCGCTTTGGCTCAGGGTCATGCACAGGACTCAGCCCGAGCCCGCCGTAACGGGCGGACCGGCTGCCTCGGAGCCTGCCGGAGAAGCGCAGTCCGGCTTTGACCCCGAAGCGCTGCTCAAGGAGTGCGCCGAGGACGCCCTGGAGGCAAGATATGCGGAATATCTGCCCGAGGTCCTCTGCGCCGAGACGGAGGTGTTTGACACCGAGAAGACCGACGCCGAAGCCAGGGAATACGTGATCCTGGACGCTGAGGAATACGTGAAGTTCAAGGACAAGGCCTACAGCATGTCCGGTATATCCGCTGAGGCTATCATCCGCTACACGCTGCCGGAGGGCAGGCTGACGGAGATAGAGTGGAGCGAAGACGGCGCCGGCCACGAAAAATGGGTGAAGGAGCACTTTACCCCCAAAGCCCTGGAAGCGAGAAACGCTTATCTGAAGGGCGAAGGCAGCGAACGCACCCGGCTGGGGCGGAAGCTGGACGC
>JAFZNQ010000027.1 GCA_017552965.1 Abditibacteriota bacterium
GACCTGCTCACAGGTTTGGTCTCGTGAGTAAATCCTGTTTTTCAAACAAGACTTACTCACGGGACAAGGCCCCGAGCCGAGCCCGTCATTTATTCCTTTTTACTTATTATTTCGTATTACTCATCATTCGTCTTTTGACTGGTGCAGGATATCCCTCTCTGCTGTGCTCTCGGTTCAGGAGAGTCCCTGCGCGCTGCAGGCAAAAAAAACAGCCCCCGCAGGGGCTGTTTTTTTCTTATTGGGGAGGCTGCGGCGCCGCAGGCGCCTCGGCTCCGGGGATAGGCGCAGAGCCCGGTATGGGCATCTTCATCGCGTCCTCCGGGGTGGTAAAGCCTCTTTCGGGGGCTGCCTTTTTCGACTGTATCACCACAGTGATCACTATAGCGATAACAGCCAGGATGATAATAGGGATAGCTACCTTTGGATTTTTCATAGCGCTGCCCCTTTTAGTCGGCGAAGTCGTAGCAGAGCTCGCCTCTCTGATATCTGAAGTCGTTGTGCTTGGCGCCGTCTGAAGGCCAATCCCAGTCCCAGCCGTAGTAGGGATAGCCGGGGAGGGAAGCGCCGAAGAACCAGCGGGTCTGATTCAGAGCCACATTGCCGGCATGTCCGTCGGCAAAGACTACGTTGTCCTTGGAGCCGCCGTCATATACGTTGCTCAGTGAGGGGTGCGGCTTGTGATTGTGATGGGGGGCAAATTCGCCCATGATGACAAGGCCGGCCGGCTTGGGCAGAGCCGATATGACCATAGGGCCTTCCAGAGCGGTGCCTGTGTTGTTGATGGCCAGATTTGCGGGCACGCCGCCGATGTAGCATACTCTTCTGTAGAAGTAGCTGGTGTAATACTTGCCGTTCTGATAGTTGTCAAAAGAGCTCATGCCGTTCTGGCTGGGGCAATGGAATATCTTGCCGTTTTTGCAATAGGGTGAAAGCTGCGCTACGTAGCCGTAGTTCTTGACGTAGTCGGCTATCTTGTCGGCATTGTAGCTGGGATGGAAGCCGTAGGCCCCCATATACCACTCGCCGCCTACCGGGTTGTGGATGCCTGCGGATACACCGTAGTTGTAATCGTACTGAGGCAGGCAGTCTTCCCAGTCTGAGGCATACATGGCCACGGCAGTACCGATCTGACGGCAGTTGCTGAGGCACTGTGTCTGTCTGGCTTTTTCTCTGGCCTGCGCAAAGACAGGGAAGAGAATGGCAGCCAATATAGCTATGATAGCTATAACGACCAACAATTCAATGAGGGTAAAACCTTTTTTCATCGTGTGTCTCCTTTGAAATAGAATGCTTTACACCTTCATCATACATCATTTTACGGGAGGCTGCAAGAGATTTTCGTTTTTTTTTTTTTTTGAAAACTTCAGTCGGCGGCGGGCCGCAGCCCGTTAAAATACTACCAAATAGCAATTCACCGGCTTGTTGTGGTGATATAAGCCGCATCTGAAAAAAACAGCCCCCGCAGGGGCTGTGTCTTCAGGCCGTGTCACTTGGCGATGATGCTCACTCTGGCCCGCCTGAGCTGAACGGGGGCGTGGACTGTGAGGCCGATCCTTTTGCCGTTGGCCCTTGTGGCCAGGGGCATATAGGCTTCGCCGCCGTTGGCGAAGAATTCCACGGAGTCCGTGTCTGTCAGGGCCCTCAGGGTCACTGTCTTCCGGGGCTCCAGCGGCTGATAAAAGTCATTGTATTTCAGCACGGGTTCCTGACCCAGCACCGATACCGTGCCGTTGGGGGTCTCCAGGTTCACAAAATACACGAAGGGGCTGTATTCAAACTCTATCTCGATATCCAGGGCCTTGCCCTCTATGCCTTCGAAGATATTTTTCCCGGGTACCAGGGTCTGCGGGCCGAACTCAAGGGTCTCCCGCCACAGGGTCTCCGTTTCCTTCACCGGGTACCTGAGCAGCCTGAAGCCCCCGGGGGTCTCTCTCAGGCTCAGCTCCACCGGGATGCTCATCTGCTGCGACCAGGGGCGTTCCGGCAATATGGGGCACCTCATCCAGCTGATCTGGACCACCCGGCCTCCGGGAGCGTCGGACCAGGTCTGAGAGGCGTAGTTGGAGTAGGACCTCATGGTCCTGTCCCTGTCCTGAGTGGGGGTAAAGGTCTTGCCGTCAAAGGTCCCCACTATATGGTCCATGTTGCCGCACAGCACAGTCCAGCGCTTCTCTTTGCTGCCCTCAATGGGCAGCTCCCGTATGTCCGGACATTCGTAGCAGCCGGGTATCAGGGAAAGCCTTTCCCAGCTTTTCAGGTCATGGGAACGGTAAAACACGTAGCCGGGGGTTTCGGTCCTGTCCGGGTGCTCGGTGTAATAGAGCATGAGCCAGTATTTGCCCGGGGCGTACCAGAACAGCCTGGGGTCCCGGTCGGTGCCGCCTCTGAAGGGTATCACCGGTTCCTCCGTGAGCTTGCGGAAGCTGCTGCCTCCGTCTGTGGAGTAATAGATGCACTGGCCGTTCAAAAATTCTGTGACGGCGATCAGCATCGTGGCTTGTTCGGGGGTGTTGAGGCCCAGGGTGTTGGGGACATCCATGGCGGCGGAGCCGGAATACATGTCGTATTCTTCTCTGGGGAGGGCGGTCCCCAGCTCTTCCCAGTGGACCAGGTCGCTGCTGACGGCATGTCCCCAGGCCCGTCTGCCGGTGGTGATGCCCTCGGGGTCCCACTGAAAAAACATGTGCCAGACCCCATGGTCATACACCAGACCGTTGGGGTCGTTCATCCAGTTCTTTTGAGGGGTGAAGTGATATACGGGCCGTCCGTATTTTTCGTTTTCCTTCTCCCTCAGCAGCCTCAGGTATTTGTTTCTGAGGGTTTGATTGTCCGTCAGGGCCGAAGCGCCAAGAGCGGAGGACAGGATCGCTATGGACAGCAAAATGGCATATATTTTTTTCAAGATCGTCTCCTTTTTGATCGACCGGGCGTATCAGCAGCTTCTGTGATACATGGCGGTGATGTCCCGGAGAAAGTCCCTCTGCCGGTCTGTCACCTGCTCCCAGTCAAAGCGCCAGCCCCAGCAACCCTCCGGCTGTCCGGGCACGTTCATGCGGGCGGAGCCGTCCAGCTCCAGCAGGTCCTGCATGGGATATACCGCCGTTTCCGCCACGCTCATGGCCGCAGCGGTCATGAGCTGTCGGGATATGGCCCGGCCGTCTATGGACAGATAGCGGCGCACTCTGTCTCTGGTCTCTTCGTCCAGCTCCTGCCACCAGCCCAGAGTGGTGTTGTTGTCGTGGGTGCCCGTATAGACCACCTGATTTTGCCGGTGGTTGTGGGGCAGATACAGATTGTCCGAGCCGTCAAAGGCAAATTGGAGTATGCACATGCCCGGAAAGCCGCATGCGTCCCGGAGAGCCCGCACCCGGTCGTCGATGATGCCCAGGTCCTCGGCTATGATGCATTTTGCCTTGCTTTTGGGCAGGGCTTTGTCAAAGAACTCCTTGCCCGGGCCCGGGAGCCAGCGCCCTTTTGCCGCCGTGTGTCGTTTGTTGGGCTTGATGTGCCAGGCCCGGGAAAAGGCCCGGAAATGGTCTATGCGCACTATGTCCACCGATTCAAACAGCATGGCAAAGCGCCTTTTCCACCAGCGGAAGCCGTCCTTTCTCATGGCGTCCCAGTCATACATGGGGTTGCCCCAATACTGGCCCGTGGCGCTGAAGTAGTCCGGGGGCACGCCGGACACGAAGGCGGGGTCCCGGCGCTCATCCAGCAGGAACTGATCTCCGTTCATCCATACGCTTTCGGATTCGTAGTCCAGAAAGATGGGCAGATCCCCCACGATCTTTATCCCCTTGCCGTTGGCGTAGGCCTTGAGGGCCTGCCACTCCCGGTAAAAGAAAAACTGCAGGACCGCGTGTTTTGAGTTCGCGATGACGTCCCTTTTCACCGGCTCCCAGTCCTTCCAGCCGGAGCCCCGGGTCTCCTTCAGATGCCGGAATACCATATAGGGGATGAGCCAGCTTTTGTGCTTTTCCACGTACCGGTCATATTCCACCGAATATCCCCGGGCGGCAAAGCGTTCCGCCGCCTTTGAGAGCAGCTCTGTCTTCCATGGGGCCACCGAGGCGAAGTCTATCCTGCCGGAGCCGGCTGCCGGGGCGCCTGCGAGCTCCTCTTCTGTCACCAGACCTTCCTCAGCCAGAGCCTTGGGGCTGATGAGCAGGGGATTGGACGCAAAGGCGGAAAGCCCCTGATAGGGGGAGGCGGAGCCGCCCACCGGGGACAGGGGCAGTATCTGCCATAGGCTCTGTCCCGTGTCTGCCAGAAGATCGACAAAACGGAAGGCGTCTTCGCCCAGGTCTCCCATTCCGTATTTCCCGGGCAGGCTGGTGATGTGGCACAGTATGCCGCTTTCTCTTTTGCCGTTCATATCATTCCTCCGTGGTGATCTCGATCATGTCGTGGCAGAGAAAGGCGTCCGACACGAACTGCAGCATCCCGTCCGAGTATTCAAAGGGAATGTCATCTCCTCCGGGCACCCGGCGGACCGACAGGGGCCTTGAGGGGAGCCTCAGGACCACCGGCGTGTTGTACAGGGGAGTCAGGTCCTCTATGATCTCCACCTTGTGAGAGGGTCTCACGTAGCCCTCCGGCGACAGCTCCTTTTCCGCTCCCCGGGTGACTATGTCGGCGCTCAGCAGATGGAGCACCAGACGGCCGGGCTGCCGGGTGAGGGTGGCCCGGGCAGTGGAGGGCAGGCCCACGGTGAGGGTCTTGTCCGGCAGCATGTATTCGATGCCCTTTACGGCCAGCTCCTTGTACACGGTGGCTCCCAGAGAGCCGTATATCTCAAATATGGGGTGGGCGTACCAGAGGACGTTCCCCGCCTTGTTGAGCACTGCTCCGGGATAGGGGGACGCCTTGCCGGCGGGAGCGTGCTGATGGCTGCAGAAGTGCTCCCAGGTGCGGTTGAACTCGGGATAGGTCACTGCGCAAAGCCCCCGGCCGTCGGTGACCCGGGCCTGCCTGCTCTTCATATACATGACTATGGGCGTATCCACGTAGTCCGGCTGCAGGAAGCCTTCGCCCGTCAGGTAGTCCGGCTGATAAGGGCTCACGCCCGCGTATTCGCAGCCCGTGTCCAGAGCAAAGCCCTTCTTCTCCGGGTCCAGTCCGGAGTCGCCGGACAGTATGAGCCTGCCGCCTCCCGCCAGGTAGTCGTTGAGCCTGACGCGGAGCTCCTCGTCTATGAGTATGTCGTCTGCCAGTATCAGGAGCTTGTAGGGCTCAAAGGGAATGCTGCGGTTGATGAGATCAAAGAGATAGTGGCCCTCCAGCAGGATCCTGCCGGTGCCGTTGTCCGCCTCTCTCGCTCCCGTCTCGGCTTCCCGGGACAGCACCCCTATGTCGGCTATCTGCTCCGCGCCGTCGCACCAGGGCTCCTTTTGTTCCACCTCTCTGTAGGCGCTGCCTATGAGCCTGTAGGTGGCCGGGTCCAGCCTGCCGGAGGGGGCCAGCTGGTCGCCCACCGAGCACTTGGAGCCGAAGGCCAGCATCTGCATACATTCGTAGCGCAGGGCGTTGGGGTGCTTGAAGCCGCCGAATTCGCCCCAGGTGGTGTGGAATTTGCCGGTCATGCCCAGAAAATCCAGGTCCAGCTTGCCCGCAAACTTGGCTGACAGGGGGAAATGATCGTAGCCCCAGCCTCCGGTGGGCAGGCTTTCCAGCTCCAGGTGCGAAAAGTATTTCAGGACTTCCGTGTCGTTTTTGGCCACGTGGCCCGAGTTGTGGAACACCCTCATGCGGGGGGTCACGCTGCGGGCAGCCTCGGTGGAGCGGCGGTAATACTCTTCCAGAGCGTGGGCGGCGCACTGCCGTCTGCTCTCCGGCAGGGCGGGGTCCAGCCCCCGGTCACGCATCCATTTGATGCAGGAGGGACACATGCACTCACCCTGGTTGATGATGTCCAGAAAGATGCCGTCGCAATCGGGATAGAGCCGGGCTACCTCCTCGATCTGTCTGATGAGATAGTCCAGATAGGGACTGTGGAAGCACAGCTTCAGGAATCCGGGAGCCAGGGCCCACTGGGTGTAGGTCCTGCCGTCGGGCGTCGGCCGGGCTTCCCGCCATTCGGGATGCCGGTCCGAGATCCAGGTGTCCACCCCGGCGGAAATGTAGATGGGAGCGTTGATGTCCGCAGCCTTACAGGCCTCGTATTGCTCCCTCAGGAGATCCCGGGTGAGATGGGGGTGGGGCACTCCGGTCCGGGTGGGATAGTAGCTGAGGCCGTGATGGCACTTGGCGAAAATGGTGATGGAGTTGACCCGGGCCTGCCGCAGGGTGTCGACCCACTCCGCGGGGTCAAAGCCGGCGCCTATGTCCTCTATGTCGATGTTGGTGTGAAAGTCCAGATGGACCTGTCTGAAACGCAGTTTTTCCAATATATTCCTCTCAGTCTGCCGTGATGTCCGCCGCCGTGACCGGCTGCGCCTTTCTCAGCTCCTCCAGGGAGCACTCAGTCTGGAGCCCTATCCTGCCTCCGGAGAATATGATGAGCTCGCAGTCCTCCGCCGTGCGGTGTATGTAGGTGGGAAACTGTTTTTTCATGCCTACGGGCGAACAGCCGCCGTGGACGTAGCCCGTCAGGGGCAGGAGCTCCCGCTCCCTGATCATGGAGATGCTCTTTTCGCCTGTGACGGAGGCCGCCTTTCTCAGGTCCAGCTCCTCCCGGGCCGGTATCATAAAAACGTAGTGGCTGCCGGAGCGGCCCCGGGTGACCAGGGTCTTGAATACCCGCGAGGGATCCGCGCCCAGCTTTTCGGCTATGGCTGTGGCGCTGAGGGCTTCGGGGCAGGGGTAGGACCGGGCCGTGTAGGCTATGCCCAGCCTGTCCATGATCCTCACGGCATTGGTCTTTTCTTTTTTCATAGTTCACCGCCTGTAATACGCCTTATTATAACATAATGGGGGCAGGGGATTCAAGACGGTTGAACGGACGGGCCGGATGTGCTATAATATAGTGATATCCGTTGCAAGGAGACAGTCATGACAGTTACCGAAGAACTGCGCCGGGAGTTCGAAGCCCCCGTCCGCGGAGATAAGCTGACCTACATATATCTGGCCAGAGGCTTTGCCGAGCCTGCAGACACCGTGAGCCGCAAAAGGGCCAACGGCTGCCGGGCTCTGTTTTCTCTGCCGGAGCCCTATATCTACAAAAACGACCTGATCTGCGGGTGCCTCCGCAGCATCTGGGGAGAGGCGGACCCCGCCGAGGCGGAGGCTGCCGGAGAGGCCCTCAGACAGCTGGGCGGCCGCAGCTTCGGCACCAACGCAGACCACTTTGCTCCCGACTACAGGACCCTGGTCGCCATAGGCCTCCCGGGGATGCTGGAGCGGCTTGAGGCTTCGGTGAAGGAGCACGCAGGGACTCCCGAAGGAGAATATGCCCGGGACATGCAGATAGCCTTTGAAGGCTTTGTGGAGATGGTCCGGAACTATGCCGCCAAGGCGGAGAGCCTGGTGGGAGTAGAGGGCTACGATCCGGACAGGCTGGGCTTTATAGCCTCCAACCTCCGCGCCCTGCTTTCCGGCGCTCCCGACACCTTTGCCCGGGGGCTCCAGCTGGTGTGGCTGTGCCACCTGGCCTTTTTGTATGAAAACCGCTACGCCATGGCGCTGGGCCGCATAGACCAGTATCTGTGGGAGCTCTACGACGCCGACATCAGGGCCGGCAGGCTCACGGAGGACAGGGCGCAGGAGCTGCTGGAAAACGTGTTCATGAAGATCTACGAGCTCCACGCCTTTGTCGGCGGCGACGACGTGGTGAACATAGCCGTAGGCGGCCGGGACAGACAGGGCAGGGAGTCTGTGAATCCCCTGTCTCTCTGTGTGGTGCGGGCCGTGGGAGCCTGCAACGTGCCCGGTCCCAATCTGTCTCTCAGATATACCCCCGGTATGAGCAAGGAATTCGTGGACGAGTGTCTGCAGGTCATAGGCACCGGTCTGGGCTATCCCGCCCTGATGAACGACGACGTGAATATAGCCGCCCTCAGCCGCTACGGCTACGAGCCGGAGGACGTGTACGACTACTGTATGGTGGGCTGCATCGAAAACTTCATCACGGGCTGCCAGCCCCCCTGGAGCGACAACCGCTTTGATACTCCCAAGTATATAGAATATCTTTTCAACAGGGGCAAGGACCCTCTGGGTATCGCCGACGGCCCGGACACGGGAGACATAGACGATATCCGGTCCATGCAGGACTTTATGGACCGCTACGAGGCCCAGCTGCGGGCGGGCGTCAGGAGCTACGTGGACAGATTCTACTCCTACAACGTGATCAAAGACCCGGAGAACTACACCCAGCCCTTCCTGTCCTGCCTGTGCAGGGACTGCATCAAGAGGGGTAAGGACATCAATATGGGCGGCGCCAAATACCCCTCGGTCCACGGGGCCGGGCTCATGGGCGTGGGCACCGTGGCCGACTCGCTGGCTGCCGTGGAAAAGGTGGTCTTTGAGGACCGGGAGACGGATCTTGCCACGCTGAAGCAGGCTCTGCTTAAAAACTTTGAGGGCTATGAAGCCCTGAGGCAAAAGCTGCTGGCCGCTCCCAAATACGGCAACAACGACGAATTCGTGGACAAATACGCCGTATGGTTCGTCAAATTCCTGGCGGGGGAATTCGCCAAATACCGCACCTATGACGGAGGCGGCATCTATATAGCCATGGCCTCCAATATCAGCAACATCTATTCCGGCGCTGCCACAGGCGCCACACCCGACGGCAGGAAGGCGCGGGCTCCCTTGTCCGACGCCTCGTCGCCCACCTACGGCAGGGACGTGAACGGGCCTACCGCCACGGTGCTGAGCCTGACCAAGCCCGACTATTCCGTGTGCGCCTGCGGCTCCGTGGTGAATCAGAAGTTTTCCCCGGACATGTTCAAGGGGGAAAACAGAGACAAGCTCCAGAGCCTTGTCAGGGCCTATTTTGCCCGGGGAGGCCAGGAGATGCAGATCAACGCTACCTCTCCCGAGGTCCTGAGGGACGCCATGCAGCATCCGGAGAATTATGGCAATATGGTGGTGAGGGTGTCCGGCTTTTCGGCAGTCTACGTGAAGCTGGCGCCGGAGGTCCAGGAGGATATACTCCACAGGACCCAGCACGAATCCGCAGAATAAAAAGGAGACAGATATGAAGACAGCCAAAGCGGCGGTGTTTATGGGGGCGGGCAAGCCCTTTGAGGTGAGAAGCTTTGACGTGACCGAGCCCCCGGCGGGCTACGGCATGAGCACACTTGTGGCCAGCGGCATATGCGGCACCGACATACATATGACCCACGGCACCCTCATAGTGGGGTCGCCCTCCATCATCGGACATGAGTTTATAGGCAGGCTGGAAGCCTGCGACCCGGCGGAGGCGGCCCGATACGGACTGAAGCCGGGGGACTATGTGGTGGCGGATATAGCCGTGCCCTGCGGCGAATGCCTGCTGTGCAGGACCGGCGACGACGCCAACTGCGTCAATATGCAGGTGACCAACGGAGGCAGCATAGACGAAGCCCCCTATCTCTACGGAGGCTACAGTCAGGTGAACTACACCCCTCTGAAAAACCTCATCCGGGTGCCCGAGGGAGTGGACCCCCGGGCCGCTGCCGTGTTTGCCTGCCCGGGACCAACGGTGGTCCACGCCTGCAGACTGGCGGAGCAGGCCGGCGTCCGTTTTGAGGACATCGGCAGCGCCGTGGTGCAGGGAGCCGGGCCCGTGGGCATGTTTGCTATCATGTATCTGAAAGCAAAGGGCGTAAAAAAGGTCATAGCCGTGATGCGGTCGGACAAGCCCTTCCGCACCCGGGCTGCAGAGAGAGCCGGAGCGGACGAAGTGATGTTTATGAGCGAGGGCGGCGTCTGCGACAAGCTGGCCGCCGAAAACGGCGGACTGGGGCCGGACCTGTGCTTTGAGGCCTCCGGGGCTCCCGAAGCCATACCCGTGGGTATCGGCGTCCTGCGCAACAGAGGCGTGTATCTGGTGCCCGGCCAGTATTCCAACAGCGGGGGAGTGGAGATCCAGCCCCAGCTCATCACATTCAAGGCTCTCAGGATATTAGGCTCCTCCCAGTATTCCGTCATTGACGTCAGGGACTACCTGGAATTCCTGCGCAGCCACAGCGCGCTGGAAAGCGTCATCCTGTCCATGGGCAGCTTTTACCCCGTGGAGGACGTGAACGCTGCCATAGAGGCAGCCGACAAAGGGGAGAACGTCAAGACCCTGCTGGTGCCTTAAAGAAACGATAATAGCCCTGCCGAACGCTGCGGCAGGGCTTTTTTTTCGCCCGCCCCCGCCTCCGACGGAAGAAAGACCTTGTGTCATCCCGGCCAAAATCGCAACAGATGTAATGCGTCAGCATTACGCGATTTTGGGGAAGGGATCTCGGGGTCCCCGGCGAAAAAGGTTTCGCCGGGGTGTAATTCGGGCGGGACCCGTTTGCCAGTTCCTTGCTCCGTCAGAGACGGAGGGGCAAACGGGGAGGACCCGGTCTCCGGTCCTGACGAGTTTAATGGACATGCTCAAAGTCCGTTCCGACACTGAACCAGCTTTCTTTTCCTCATTTCGTTTCTCGGTTCGTCCGGGCAAGGGGGGCTTCCCCCCTTCGCATACCCCCCCCTTTTTTTCGTGGGTATTGCATACTTTGCCCCAGCGAAACATTTTTCGCCGGGGACTTTATAATATATGGACCGGCCGGGGCGCTATGGGCCTGCAGCTCTCCTGCGCCGGGAGGACCCGGGAGCAGCCCGCCCGGGGCCTCCCGCTTGAAACGGAGCCCCGTTTGTGGTATAATCTTAGTGCATTCGGGAAGTGGCGCAGCTTGGTAGCGCACCTGTTTTGGGAACAGGGGGCCGCAGGTTCAAATCCTGTCTTCCCGACTCCTGTCCGGCTCCTTTGGGCCGGGCTTTTATTTCAGCTTCCAGAAGCCGGTGCCTGTCTCCGGGTCATACACCTTGCGTATTTCTCCGCCCTCCACGGGTCTCAGCTCCGTTTCGCAGGTGTAGAGCACTCTCAGGCTCTTCATGTGTCCGCCTATGACCCGGTGTTCTCCGTCCTTTTTCATGGTAAACAGGGCGTG
This sequence comes from Abditibacteriota bacterium, assembly GCA_017552965.1. Taxonomy (NCBI): domain Bacteria; kingdom Pseudomonadati; phylum Abditibacteriota; species Abditibacteriota bacterium. The sequence continues at coordinate 11,067 of JAFZNQ010000027.1, forward strand.
GGTGTGATGGACCGGCTTCCCGGCGCTCTCGTCCCACATCACGTTGCCGTTCATGGACACCAGCTCCAGCATACCCTCCACTGTCTCCGACTCAAAGTCGCCCTTCTCCGGGTCAAAGGTCATGACCTCCGCCCGGTCGCAGCCTCCTATGCCCGTATAGACCGCAGAGCGGATCTTTTCCCGTTTGCACACCTGCAGGATGGTGTCTATGACCTCCTCGCCCTTGTCGGTCCTGATGTAATAGGCGCTGCCAAAGCGTCTGTATTCCAAAATGCGCCTCCTTTTTGTGTTCTATCTTCTATTTTACTCTCCGGGGCGGGGTCTTTCAACAGGCGGTATTGCGTAAAAGGGCCATTTGTTATAAAATAATACTGTATCTACATAAAAAGGATCTGTATATGAAACACGAAGAATTGGTACAAGCCCTGATCCCCGCTCTGGGAGGCAGGGACAACATACTTCAGGTCATGAACTGCATGACCCGGCTCAGGGTCACCCTCGCAGACCCCGCCAAGGCCGATCTGGAAGCGGTGAAGCAGATAGAAGGCGTGTTGGGCGTGGTGGCCGACAGAGAGGAACGGCCGGAGATAGTGCTGGGGCCCGGCGTGGTGCGCCAATGCGCGGACATCTGCCACAGCATGGGGCTGGGCGCTCCGGAAAAGACCTGGCAGGAAAACAAGGCTGAGATCAGGAGCCGCCAGAAGCAAAGCCCCCTCCGCGCGGGCCTGAAGACCTTTGGCGACATATTTATCCCCCTGATCCCCGGCGTGATCGCGGCGGGCCTTTGCGGCGGTCTGGCGACCCTGCTGGAACAGGCCTATCCCGGTCACAAGGACATCCGGTGGTTTGAGACCCTGATCCAGCTCATGAAGATGATCAACGCCGCCTTTATGACCTACCTCACCGCCTGGGCCGGCTACAGGGCCGCCGAAAAATTCGGCGGGACTCCCATACTGGGCGGCATGCTGGGCATGATCACAGGTCTGGACGGCATAAACACGGTGTCTGAGATATGGGGCCTCTTCAACGCCTCCGAGCCTCTCGCGTCCGTGCTGCGGGTCGGCAGAGGCGGCGTCCTGTCGGCTGTATTCGGAGTGTGGCTCCTGGTGGTTTGCGAGAAATGGCTCAGGAAAAGGATGCCCTCGGCTCTGGACGTGATCATTACGCCTCTTGTCCTCTTGCTGGGCTTTTGTATCCCGTATATATTCGTGGTCATGCCCCTGATGGGCTATATCTCCAACGGTATCTGCTGGGTGGTGGAGCACGTCTGCATGTCCGAGAGCGTAGCCATCAGGGCTGTGGCAGGGTATGTGTCCGCGGCTCTCTTTTTGCCTATGGTGTCCGTGGGTATGCATCACGGATTGGTGGCTCTCTACACGGTGCAGCTCAACACTCTGGGCTACGTGACCCTCTATCCCGCCCTGGCCATGGCCGGCGCCGGTCAGGTGGGCGCGTCCATTGCCCTGTGGATAAAGGCCCGCAAGGTGAAAAACGCCCGTCTGTCCCGGGTCATTGCCGGCGCTTTGCCCGCTGGCTTTCTGGGAGTAGGGGAGCCTCTCATTTACGGCGTCACTCTCCCTCTGGGCACTCCCTTCATCACCGCCGGACTGGGAGCCGGCTTCGGAGGCGCCTTTATCATGGCCATGGAGGTGGCAGCCACTACCTGGGGACCTTCGGGACTTCTGGGCCTCTTTGTCATGACCGCCGGGCCCAATCCCGCCGCCAAGAGCCTCCTGTGCTATCTGACGGGACTGATAATAAGCTACATCATGGGCTTTATCATCACCACTATCGTCATCAAAAAAGAGGAGCTGACGGAAGAATAAAAAAAAGCCGCCCTGCGGGGCGGCCTTTTTTATGCCTTATTTGGTCTTCACGACTATCACGGGGCGCAGCTCCGGATGGGCCGTGGCCACGCCAAAGCCCTCCTTGTTGATCCTGCCCTCGGGCTCCACAAAGGCGGCGTGGATCTCATCGACCCCGCTGTCCTTGAGCCACCACCACACCGGGCGTCTGTCCTTGTCGAAGAGGTTGAAGCAGGTCAGGTCCTTCTTCAGATACTTTTCCGCTTCCTTTACGGTCAGCAGACGCACCTTGAAGCCCTCCTTTTTCACTATCTTCTGCCTCTCCTGCTTGGTGAAGCATTTTTGCAGGAAGTCGCCGTTGAGATACTTGCACACGGAAGACTCCTCCCAGCTGGTCTTTTGGCTGATCTCGTTGTACTGCTTTCTGCCCAGCGAGTCCCTGCACAGCAGGAGGGCCGTGCCGTTGGTCTCTTCCAGCACTATCCACCTGATGGCCTTGGTCTGTCCCTTGTCGTCCTTATATTTGCCCATGATTATCTGCTTGGCGCAAAGTGCCGGCAGGGCCATAAGGGCTATCACCAATACTGCAATAAGCTTTTTCATTTTACTATACTCCTGTATTCGCGTATTTGCTGCGACGCCAGGGCTCTCCATGCGTCGGATTGGTCCTTGTTCATAAATTCTCCCCCATAGGGGTGGTCGATATCGGGCTCGGCGGCTATGTGGGTGTCCACCATCTCGTTCCAGCTGTAAAAGCCGAAGCCGTCGCCTATCCTGGCGGCCTGAGCCCCTATGCCATAATAGTCCGTCTTTTTCTCCCGGATCATGAAGTCGGCCATAGCCCTGTAGGTGCGGTAGGTGATGACCAGATGCTGACCGGTGTCCTTTTGCCACTTGATAAGGGCGTCCTCCGTCTTTTTGCTCAGATATCCGGTGCACCTGAGCACGTTGATCTCCGCGTGGCGGGTGGTCTCCGGCGTGGCGGCTCCGTAGGCTTCGTAGCCCCGGCCGTGGGGATGCTGAGAATACATCTCGTAGGGCAGCTCGGTGGCTATCAGCAGGTCGGGATATTTGTTTTTGAGCCGGCGTTTGATCTCCGCCATGGCGTCGTTCTGCACTCTGGCCCGAAAGTCTATCTGATCCTTGATGGCGCGGGTATGCCGGGCCTTGCCTGCCAGATAGGCCTCGAAGTCAAAGAGCTTCATGTCCATGAGCCTGATCTCGTCGGCGGAGCCGAATCGGGTGCCCCAGGCCTTGTTGATGCCGGCTATGTCGGTGTATTTTGCCAGCAAGTGCTTGCGGAACAACTGGCAGGATACCTCGTCGTCGGAGCCCTGCCATTCCAGCTCCACGGTGATGGCTATGACCGGCTTCAGCTTGCCCTCGTCCCACACTCTGAGCAGGGCCCCGTCATTGAGATATCTCTCCAGATACTCGTCGCAATAGCGGTAGCCTGCCTCGATGGTGCCGGCGTCATAGGGGATGATGCGGTCGGGCTTCCCTTCGCTGTCAAGACCCAGCTTCAGCTCGGCGCCGTAGGTCTCTTTGATGCGTTCCATGCGGTCCGGGGAGCCCAGGTCTGCCCATTCCTTGAGGCTCAGCCAGGGCAGGATCTCCAGCCCGGCTTCCCTGGCCAGCCTGTGGCCCCTGTCCAGCCAGAACCATTCCAGGGACATAGCCTGGATCCATTCGCTGTCTATGAACAGAGTATTGCAGCCCATGGCTTTTATCTGCTTCAGATCCTTCAGAACGAGGGCGTCGTCGGTGCGCCAGGGCTCCCACCAGTGGAAGAAGTAATAAAAGCCGCACAGAGGGGAGTTGTCCCGGGTCCTCAGGGTGGTGTCCCTGCCGGCGGCCTGAGCTGCGCCCACTGCGGCAGCCAGCAGAAGCAATGCTGCCAATATACCGGTCAAGTGTCTCATTTTGCCTTCTCCAGATACTCCTTTATCTGCTGGGAGGCCAGACCCTTCCAGGCCCGGGACTCCTCGGGGGTGAATATCTCAAATTTGCCGATGGGATTCGACAGGTCCGGCTCGGCTGCTATATGGGTGTCCACCATTTCGTTCCAGCTGTAGAAGCCAAAGCCGTCTCCTATCCTGGCCGCCTGGTCGCCTATGCGGAAATAGTCAGTGTCCGAGCCCTTAAGCACCGCCTGTTCCTTGCCCTTGTAGGTGCGGTAGGTGATCACCAGATGCTGCCCCGTGTCCTTTTGCCACTTGATCAGGGCGTCCTCGGTCTTTTTGGAAAGCAGGCCGGTGCACCTCAGCACCGTGATATCGGCGTGGAGGGTGGTCTCGGGAGTGGCGGCGCCGTTTATCCTGTAGTAGAGCTCTGCCGGGTGGTCCGTAAACATCTCGTGGGGCAGCTCGGTGGCTATCAGCAGGTCGGGATATCTGATCTTCAGCCGCCGCTTGATCTCCGCCATGGCGTCGTTCTGCACCTTGGCCCTGAAGGCTATCTGGTCCTCTGTGGCCCGGTCGAGCTTTGCCTTGCCGGCGCTGCAGTCCTCTATATTAAAGAGCTTCGGGTCCATGAGCTCCACCTCGTCTATGCTGCCGAGCCGGGTGCCCCAGGCCTTGTTGAGCCTGTCGGTGTAGGAGTATATGTCCTTCAGATACTTCCTGAAGCGTTTGTTGGTCTCTTCGTCGTTGGAGCCGGACCACTCCAGCTCCACGGTGATGGCCACCACGGGCTTCAGCTTGCTGCCGTCCCTGACGCGCAGGATGGCTCCGTCCGAGAGGTATCTGTCCAGATAATCCACGCAGTAGCGATAGCCCGCCTCTATGGTGGCCTCGTCATAGGGGATGATGCGGTTGGGCTTGCCGTCGTAGTCCACGCCGGTCCTCAGGTCCACGCCGTACATCTTTTTGACCAGGGCGACGCGGTTCTCGCCTCCCAGATCGATCCATTCCTTCAGGCTCAGCCAGGGGAGTATCTCCAGTCCCGCCTCCTTGGCCAGCCTGTGGCCTCTGTCCAGCCAGAACCAGTCCCGGTCGATCATCTGGGACCATTCGCTGTCCAGAAAGATGACGTTGCAGCCCATGGCCCTGATCTCCCGCAGGTCGCCGAGGGCCCGGGCGTCGTCCGAGCGCCAGGGCTCCCACCAGTGGGTGAAGAAATAAAAGCCGCACAGGGGCGAGTTGTCCCGGGTCCTCAGGGTGGTGGGCCTGCCGGCTGCCAGAAGGGCGCCGGCGGACAGCGTGAGGATCAGGAGCATAGCAAAAACATATCTCATATATTTTCTCCTTGTGTGTCAGATGTCCTGTGTTACGGTGTGTCCAGATAATAGTAGGCCGTGGTGATATAGTCGTTGGCCAGAGGGATGTATTCCTTGTTCCAGCCCAGGTCAAACATGGTGACGCGCAGGTCCTTTTTGAATTTCACCGGGTCTTTCACGTGCCATCTGTAGGCCATGAACCAGTCCTCGGCCCTGCCATCGCCGGTCTCGCTGTGGTTGATGCAGTAAAGGCCTGAGTAGAGGCCGGACACAGTGGTATATACCACCCCGTCCACCTCCCAGGCGTTGGAGCCTCCGAAGTAGTCCTCCAGTCCGGTGAAGTTGACCGTGGGCCTGTCCTTGTCCCCGTCTATGTAAAAGCGCACCTCTCCCTCGCACCAGCAGCCGCAGCCCCTGGCTTTTTCGGCGTCGCTCCGCAGACACAGGGCCGTGCCCGCATATTTGCCCGCGCCTTTTACATCCAGAACGGTAACGGGCACCCCGGGCTTTACCGGGATGTTTTCCCTGTATTCCGTGTGGAACCGGCCGGCGTTCTTCGGCAGCTTCTTCAGGGTCCCGTTTATGGTATAATAGCTGACCCGGGCCCGGGAAGAGGTGTTCTCCAGGGTCATGCGGAAGCTCTTGCCGAAGGGCATGGCCCAGTAGCAGTTCATGCCCAGTCTGGGAGAGATGAACACCTGGGACGAGTCCAGCACCGGATATTTTTTGTCGTAGTGGTTCACGTTGGTGGGCCGGGCATGGGCAAAAAAGGCGGGCAGGGGGCACTCCACGGCGGGAGTCTTGGCTCCGTCCCAGTATATCCTCAGTATGAATTCCGGCGTCACGTCGCCGCCGAACCATATGCTGTCTATGGTCCCCGTTCCCTCATAGTCGGCGAGCGCAGCCGTTTCTCCGGGGCCGACGGTGATGGACGGAGAAGGCTTCAGACCTCCCCTGAGTTCGGATACGGCTCCTCCGCCCCGGGCGCCTGTGGGGTTCTCCGGAGAGATGGCAAAGGAGACTTCGTCCTCCAGCTCGTAGAGCTCTGCGGCGAAGATGGGCGCCGCAGCGGCAAGAATGGCAACAGACAGTAAGATGAGCATCATAGTTTTCATTGAGTTAACCTTGCCCCGGCCGGTCCGCCGGGGACGCCGGTCCCGTCAGGGCGTGTCCAGATAATAATATGCGGTGGCGCGTACGTCATCGGCCCGGGTCTCAAAGCCGGTGGTGTCCCGGTTCCAGCCGAGACTGAAAAGGGTGGCCTTCAGATCCCTGGCAAAATAGATGGGGTCCGCATCGTGCCATCTGTAGCCCATGAACAGGTCTCCCTTGTAGCCGTGGGTGCCGGGCGCCCGGTTGATGCAGTAGAGGCCGGCGTGAAAGCCGGATACCGTGTGGTAATCTCCGCCCACCGTCCAGGCAAAGGAGCCGCAGAGATAGTCCTCCAGGCCCGTAAAGTTGATGGTGGGCCGCTCCCCGTCCCCGTCGATATAAAAACGCGGCTCGCCTTCGCACCAGCAGCCGGGGCTCTCGGTCCTGATGCACAGAGCCGTGCCCACGTATTTGCCCTTCCCCTTTATGTCGGCAAAGACCACCGGCTTTCCCTTTTCCGCGGCGCCTTGCCGGTATTGGGTATGAAAATAACCTGCGCTCCCGGGGATATGCCTCAGAGTCCCGTTGATGGTGTAAAACGTGGTCAGGGGACGCTCCGACTCGTTGGTCAGAGTAATGCGGAAACCCTTCCTGAAGGGCATTTTCCAGTAGCAGTTCATGCCGTGATTTGGGCTGATAAGTATCATGGAAGAATTGAGCACCGGGAACCTGCCGTCAAAATGGTTTACGTCCACGGGAGAGGCGTGGGCAAAAAAGGCGGGCAGGGGACAGTAAACTGCCGGCTCTTTGGCTCCGTCCCAGTATATGCGCAGGGTGAAGTCGGGAGAGACTTCGCCGCCTATCCAGATGCTGTTTACGGTCCCTTCGCCACTGAAGTCCGCTATAACGGCGGTCTCCCGGGGCTGAACGGTGACTGCGGGGGAGGGCTTCAGGCCACCCTTGGTTTCCGGCAGGGCCCCGCCTCCCTTTGCCCCCGATGGGTTTTCCGCAGACAGGGTGAAGGAGGAGGCTTCCTCCAGGGTAAACATTTCTTGCGCGCAGATGCGGCAGGGCAAAAGAGCCGCCAGCAAAAGGATCAACAGGTACACGTCTCTCTCCTTAAATATGATCTTTGAGATATAATACAAGTCATTATAACATATGACCCGGTCTTTGTCAAACGCTTTTGCCCGGCGGCGTCTCTATTGCCCGCGGAGCGTTTCTGTGATATAATATAAATGAACAAATTAATCGAGATAAATACCCTAAAGGATATAACATATGCCAACAGTAGTAGGGGTCGCCTTCAAGAAGGCCGGCAAGGTGTACAACTTCGGCACCAACGGGCTGGAGCTGCGCGAGGGCATGAACGTCATCGCTCACACCAAGCGCGGCTGGAAGATGGGCATGGTAGTGACCAACCCCAAAGAGATCACGGAAGAAGAGATAATAGGCGATTTTTGCGAGGTGGACCGCATCGCTACCCGGGCGGATATGGAAAAGGTGAAGAGACACCCGGCCATAGCGGCGGAGCATTTCAAGGTCTGCGAGCAAAAGATCGCCGAGCACGGGCTGCCCATGCGCCTTTTGAGCGCCGAGCTGTCCTTTGACGAGTCCATGATCACCTTTTTCTTTGCCGCCGAAAACCGGGTGGACTTCAGAGAGCTGGTCCGGGACGTGGCCGGCGCCATCCACCTCAAGGTGCAGCTGATGCAGATAGGCGTCAGAGACGAGGCCAAGCTCATAGGGGGCTACGGCTCCTGCGGCCGGCAGCTGTGCTGCAGCCTGTTTATGAGCGACCTGTCCGTGTCGGTGAGCATGAAGATGGCCAAGGACCAGTCGCTGTTCCTCAACCCGGCCAAGTTTTCCGGCTGCTGCGGCAAGCTCATGTGCTGCCTGAAGTTCGAGAACGAGTTTTACAGCCAGATGCAGAGCGCTCTTCCCGCCGTGGGAGTGTATCTGAACACGGACAAGGGCGTGTGCAAGGTCAAGGAGTACAACTACATAGCCGGCACCGCCATTCTGGTGGGCGAAGAGGGCTCCAGCTTCACGGTGCCTCTTGCCAAGCTCAATATGGAGGGCCTGTGCCGCAAGCACGGCATCCACACGGAGAACTGCGACGAGAATTGTCAGACCGTGGACGTGGAAAGGCTCAGGGAGCTGGGAGTCATGACCCTCAAAAAGGACGAGGAAGAGACTCCCTTTACCATACCCTCCTATGACGGCAGCACCTCCATCAGCTTTGACTTTCCCGAGGAAGAGCCCGAAAGCGAGGGCAAGGCCTCGAAGAAAAAGCATCGCCGCAGGCAGTCCGCTTCCAAAAACGGCAACAATCAGAAGATGCCCAAGGGCCCCAAGCCCTTTACCATGGGAGGAGACGACTCTCCCGATCTGGGCATCGTATTCAGGGATCTGAAGGACGAAGCGAACCAGGCCAAGAAGAAAAAGAAGCACAGGCCATCAAAGAAGAACAAGCCGGGCGCCCCGGGCAGCCCGGAGCAAAAGGATACTGCAAATGAGTAAAAATTATTATATAACCACTCCCATTTATTACGTCAACGACGTGCCTCATATAGGCAACGCCTATACCACCATCATAGCCGACTGCTTCAGCCGGTACACCAGGCTCATGGGGACGCCCTGTCATTTTCTCACGGGCACAGACGAGCACGCCACCAAGGTGGCGGCCGTAGCTCAGCAGAAGGGGATCCCCACCAAGGAATTCGTGGACGGACTGTCGGAGGCCTTTCAGCAGGTGTGGAAAAACCTGGACATAGAGTATGACGACTTTATCCGCACCACCGAGCCCCGCCACAAGGACGTGGTCCGGGCCATATTCAGCCAGCTGCTGGACCAGGGCGACATATACAAGGGCGTTTACAAGGGCTGGTACTGCTCGCCCTGCGAGACCTTTTTCCTGGAGAGCGAGCTGGTGGACGGCTGCTGTCCCAACCCGGAATGCAGACGGCCCGTGCAGCTGGTGGAGGAAGAAAACTACTACTTCAGACTGTCCGCCTACGGCGACAGGCTGCTGGCATACATCAAGGATCATCCTGATTTTCTCCTGCCCGAGTCCCGCAAGAACGAGGTGGTGGGCTTTATCAAGCAGGGCCTCAAGGACGTGTCCATCACCCGTAAGAACACGGGCTGGGGCATCACCGTGCCCGGCGACGACAACATGGTGATCTACGTGTGGTTTGACGCCCTCATCAACTATATCAGCGCCGCCGGCTATCTGGCCGACCCGGACAAATTCACCTCTCTGTGGCCTGCGGACCTGCAGCTCATGGGCAAGGACATATTCGTCCGGTTCCACTCCACCTTCTGGCCCGCATTGCTGATGGCCCTCAATCTGGAGCTGCCGAAGCACATCATAGGCCACGGCTTCTGGACCATCAACGGCGAAAAGATCTCCAAGAGCAAGGGCAACGCAGTGAGCCCCGCCCAGATGGCGGAGGAGCTGTCGGAAAAGTCCGGCGCCTCCATAGAGGTGTGCAGAGACGCGGTGCGCTATTATCTGGCCAGAGAGACCACCTTCGGAGTGGACGGCGACTTCAGCTTCGACACCTTTTACGGCAGATACAACTCGGACCTGGCCAATGACCTGGGCAACCTGCTGAACAGGTCTCTGGGCATGCTCACCTCCTACAACGAGGGCCGTCTGCCCGCGCCGGTGCCCGGAGCCCTGCGCATAGCCATCACAGACGCTCAGGCGGAATACGTCAGAGGCATGGAAGCCTTTGCTCCCAATCAGGCTCTGGACGCCGTGTGGGACCTCATCAACGCCGGCAACAAATACATACAGGACAGCATGCCCTGGCAGCTCAACAAGGAGGGCCGCAGGGAGGAGCTGGACCTGGTGCTGTTCTCGGCTCTGGAGGTCATCAGAGCGGCGGCCATCATGGTGTCTCCCTTTATGCCCAACACTGCCCGGGAGATCCTGAAGCAGCTGGGCATAGGCTCCCGGGAGTTCAAATGGGAGGACGTGATCAGCCCCGATCCCTTTGCGGGAGCCGAGGGCATAGCGGCCCGGCCCATATTCCCCAGAATGGGGGGCAAGGGTGACAAAAAGCAGCAGGCTGCTCCCAAAAAGGAGGAGCCCAAGCAGCCGGCAGAGCCCGCCGGCAGCGACGACACCATATCCATCGAGGATTTTGCCAAGCTGGATCTGAGAGTGGGCAGGATCACTGCCGCGGAAAAGGTGGAGGGCGCCGACAAGCTCTACAAGCTCACCGTGGACCTGGGCTCCGAGACCCGCACCATCTGCGCGGGCATGGCTCCCTATTACGAGGCGGATTATATGGTGGGCAAGGAGATAGTGGTCATAGCCAATCTGAAGCCCCGGAAGATCAGGGGCATCCTGAGCCACGGCATGATGCTGGCCGGCGAGGACGCCAACGGAGTCAAGTTCCTGAGTCCCGAAGGACAGCTGGAGCCCGGCTCAAAGATCAGATAGTATGGAGATCAAAGCCTTTGCCAAGGTCAATCTGACCCTGGAAGTGGGAGAGAGGCGGCCCGACGGCTACCACTCCCTGAGGAGCATCACGGCCTGCGTGTCCCTCTGCGACAGGCTGACCGTGACCCTCAAAGAAGGCGGGAAGATAGACCTGGACTGCTCCGATGGGAGCATACCCACAGAGACCAACACGGCATACAGGGCGGCTCTGGCCTTCAGAGACGCCTTTTGCCCCGGTCTGGGAGCGGAGATCAGGCTGCAAAAGCATATACCCAGTCAGGCGGGCCTGGGCGGCGGGAGCAGCGACGCCTCGGCGGTGCTGCTGGCCCTCAACAGGCTCTGCGGAAGCCCTGCCTCCCCCCGGGAGCTGGCGGCTCTGGGAGCCGGTCTGGGCTCGGATATGCCTCTCTTTATTTACGGAGGCATCTGCCTTATGGAGGGCAGGGGAGAGAAGATCACCCCCTTGCCGGACTCCTTTCCCATGGACCTCATACTGCTGAAGCCCGGGACGGGAGTTTCCACCCGGGAGGCCTACGCCATGCTGGACCGGCGGGGGACCGCCGGGAGCCTGACAAGCCCCCGCAGCCTGCCCGGCAGCAGAGAAGAATACTACAAGATAGCCTGCAACTCCTTTGAGGAGCCCGCCGCGGCCCTCAACGGTGAGGTGCCCCTGGCGGCGGCTCACCTGAAGGCAGCCGGCGCGGAGTTCACCCTGCTGTGCGGCTCCGGGTCCGCGGTGATGGGAGTATATGAGGACCCGGCGGCCCGGGACCGGGCTCTGGAGCAGCTGCTCCGCGCCACAGATATGCAGGCTCTGCCCTGCAGAATAATGACGAGAGAAGAATACGCAAGAGAGATGTTCGGAGACATCACGATCCTGTAGCCATGAAGATAGACGCAGTAGTATTGGCCGGCGCTCCGGCCAACGAATTTGAAGACGAAGTCCCCCTAACCTCCAGAGCCATGGTCATGCTGGACGGCAAGACCATGCTGGACCGGGTGCTGGAGCCCATATCGGCCAACGAAAGCATCAGCCGGACCTGCGCCGTGGGTCACGTGGTCTCCGATTGTGCCGACGCCATACTGGAGCCGGGCGATACTCTGGTGGACAACGTGAAAAAGGCTCTCTCCGAGTTCGTGGATGCTGAGTACGTGCTGCTCTCTACCAGCGACATCCCTCTCATAGACTCCGACTCCGTCTCCGACTTTCTGGCGCAGGCCCTGGAGGAGGACTGGGATCTGGTGTATCCCGTCTGCCGCAGGGAAGTGGCGGAGGGCCTCTATCCCGACCTGAAAAGGACCTACGTCAGGATAGCCGACGGCGAATTCACCGGCGGCAATATGATGCTCATCAAGACAGACTATTTTGACCGTCTCCTGCCGGTGCTCTCCAAGCTCTACGAATACAGAAAGCAGCCTGCCAAACTGGCCGGCCTGCTGGGCCTGCAGATCATATTCCGTTTTCTCCTCTCCCGGATCAACACCGCCTTTCTGGACCTTGCAACCATCGAAAAGCACGCCTCGCGCATATTGGGAGGCGGCAGGATGAAGGCCCTCATCACCGGCCATCCGGAGATATGCGAAGATCTGGACAAAAAAGAGGAGCTGCCTCTCTATGAGGCCATTCTGAAGGAAAGGTCGGACAGTATATGATCAAGGTCAACAGCCCCGAGGATCTGAAACATCTGTCTCTCGAAGAAAAAAAGCAATATGCTGCAGAGCTGAGAGAGACCATCATCCGCACGGTATCGGAAAACGGAGGACATCTGGCCTCCAACCTGGGAGTGGTGGAGCTGACTATAGCCCTGCACAGCGTGTTTGATTCCCCCAGGGACAAGATCATCTGGGACGTGAGCCATCAGGCCTACGCCCACAAGCTCATATGCGGCCGTTCGGAGGAGTTCCATACCCTGAGAAAGCCGGGAGGCATCTCCGGCTTTACCAACACGGGGGAGAGCCCTCACGACGTCTTTACCTTCGGACATGCCGGAGCCAGCATCTCCGCCGCCATGGGACTGGCCAAGGCCAGGGACCTGAGCGGAGGCAGCGAGCGCATAGTGGCCGTCATAGGCGACGGCTCCATAGGCTCGGGCCTGTGCTTCGAGGCCCTGAACAATCTGGTGTCTGCCAGGACCAATCTGATAGTGGTGCTCAACGACAACACCATGTCCATTTCCCGCAACGTGGGCGCCTTTGCCAAGCATCTGACCAAGCTGAGACTGAAGAAAAAGCTGGCCAAGCGCTACAGGGATATCAGGGCCATGCTGACGCCCCTGCCCGGAGGCAGCTTTTTGTACAGGGCCATCAAGGGCATCATCAACGGCTTTATCCGCCTGTTCCAGTCCCAGCAGGGCGTCATGTTCGAAGAATTGGGCTTCAGCTATCTGGGCCCCTATGACGGGCACAATATAGCCGAGCTGGAGGACGTGCTGTCCGCCGCCGGCCGTCTGGGAGGCGGCGTGGTGGTGCACGTGATCACCAAAAAGGGCATGGGCTACTGTCACGCCGAGGAGCACCCGGACAAGTTCCACGGCATCAGCCCCTTTGAGCAGGATTCGGGACAGGTGATAGCCAGGTCCGCGTCTCCCTCCTTCACCGAGCTGTTTTCCAAAAAGCTGGTGGAGCTGGGTGAAAAGGACCCCCGCATCACCGCCATCACGGCAGGTATGGCGGACGGCACCGGCGTCAGGAGCTTTGCCACCCGGTTCCCGGAGCGCAGCTTTGACGTGGGCATCTCCGAGGGCCACGCCGTCACCTTCAGCGCCGGCCTTGCCAGAGGCGGCCGCATACCGGTGGTGGCCATTTATTCCACCTTTTTGCAGAGAGCCTATGACAGCATAGCCCATGACATCTGTCTTCAGGGACTGCCGGTGATACTGGCCATAGACCGGGCCGGGCTGGTGGGGGACGACGGCCCCACACATCACGGAGTCTTTGATATAGCCTATCTCAGGCATCTGCCCAATATGACCATATGCGCTCCCCGCAACGGAGAGCTGCTGGGCGCCCTGATGGACTTCGCAGCCGCCAGCGGCTCGGCCGTGGCAGTCAGGTATCCCAGAGGAGCCGCCCCCGAGCCTTTGGCAGGGGAGCCGGCCTTTGAGGGAGAAGCTCAGTGTCTCCTGAGAGGCAGCGACGCCCTCATAGCCGCGGCGGGCCCCATGGCATACACGGCCCTTCGGGCTGCGGAGCTGCTGTCGGCAGAAGGCGTCAGCCTCGAGGTGTGGGACCCCGTGTTCCTGAAGCCCCTGAGCCCTGCCCTCTGCGCCCGCATGACAGAGCTGGGACGCCCTGTGTTCACTCTGGAGGACGGAGCGGCCGCCGGCGGCTTTGGCTCGGCGGTGGGAGAAATGCTGACGGAGGCAGGCTGCCCCGGGCTCCACGTCCACAGCTTCGGCATCCCCGACAGATTTGTGGAGCATGGCGGAGTCAAGTATCTGAGAGAGCAGCTGGGCCTTTCGGCGGAGGCTGTGGCCGCAGAGATAAAAGCGCGGCTGGCAAGCTGCCGCCGGGACAATGGGTGACACGGCAGAGAGGACAGAGACCTCTCTTTTTTTTGCCCCGGGCGCCGAACTGAATATAAAAAGGACCACAAGGAGACCCTTTTATGCGTATCATCTTTATTTCCCTTTTGCTGTGCGCATTGTGCGCCGCCGCAATGGCGGTGGAATACAGATCCGCCACTGTCGAAGAAGACGTGGATTGGTACAACGCCAACGAAAAGCCCCTGAGGCTCTACGGCCTGTTGCCTCCCACGGAGGAGGAGCCCTATTTCCACCGGATGCCGGGAGAGGCGGCCAAGCGGGTGTCCGGGGGAGTCTATGACAGCCAGATAGTCACCTCCGGGGGCAGAGTGCGCTTTTACACCGATTCTCCCTTTATAGTCATCCACACCCGGCTGTGGCGGGCAGGCCTCAGGAGCTTTATGAACCGCATCATCTACGCCGGCTTTGACGTATATCTGCAACGGGACAGGGAGATCCCCAGATACGTGGGCTACGTGACCACGGATCATGACAACTACGGGGACGACGACACCCTCCTGCGGCTGCCTTCTCCCGGGACCGTCACCGTGTTCACGCCTCTCTACGGAGGGGTCAGGGAGCTCTATATCGGGGTGCAAAAGGGTTCCGTCATCAGGGAAGCCCATGACTACAAATACGAGAAGCCGGTGGTCTTTTACGGCTCCTCCATCACCCACGGCGCCTGCGCCTCCCGCAACGGCAACTCCTACGAGGCCCTGCTGTCCCGGTCGCTGGACATGAACTTTGTCAATCTGGGCTTTGGGGGCTGCGCTCTGGGAGAGCAGGCCATGGCGGAATATATAGGCGGGCTGGATATGAGCGTCTTTGTCATGGACTACGATCACAACGCCCCTACGGAGGAGCATCTGCGGGACACCCACTACGCCTTTTACAGGACAGTGCGGGATCGGCAGCCGGAGGTGCCCATCATCATGCTCTCCCGGCCCAAGCCTCAGCTGTGGACCGACGAAGCCGAGAGAAGGAACATCATCAGGAATACCTGGAAGAGAGCCCGGGACGAGGGTGACAAGCACGTGTATTTCATAGACGGCTCCACGCTGGTGGACGCCTATGCCGGCGACGCCTGGTCCGTGGACCGGGTGCACCCCAACGACTACGGCTTTGTGAACATGGCCAAGGGCATCGAAAAGGTGCTGAAGCCCCTGCTGACCCACAAGGCCGGCAAGTGACGGAGGACGCGCCATGAACGTAAAGTGGATAGACGGCTTTGAGATCAGGACGGAGGCCGCCGGCGGCGCCGTCTCTATCAGGGCCAACAGAGAGGGGCTGCTGTCTCTGGCGGGCATTTTTGCCGCCCTGGCGGAGGAGCCCGACGGGAGCCATATACATCTGGACGCCTTCAATTCCCTGGAGGAGGGCTCGGCGGAGCTCATCGTGGAAAAAGGATAGCAGCGTCCGGGCAAACTTTTTTCGTTCCCGTGGCGCAAACGCCTTGTTTTTCACGGCGGATTGTGATATAATAATATAGCGTAACACTAACAGGTAACTACACTCGTCGGAGGATACGATAATGGCAACAGGCAAAATATCTAAAAATGCGCGCCGTTCCGGACTTATGTCCCAGGGTGAGCACAAAGTTGTTATAGAGAACGACACCACCAGAGGAAAGGTCTTTGTAGAGATCCGCTCCAAGCTGGAAGAGGGCAACGTGCCCTTCCAGAATCTCTCTTCGAGCCATCCTATTTCCATATCCAAGGGCTCCTTTGAGCAGGCTGCCGAGATAGTCAAGGCTGCGCTGGGCGACCGCTACAGCGTGGAAAAGGAAGAGGCCGGCTGTCTCGTGATGGTGGAAAACACCCCCAAGACTCCTGCCCGCATGGTAGTCAGGGAAAGCCCCTTCAGCTGGTATAAGGCCAACTGATCAGGAGAAATGCAAGCACCGCGCAGTCGGTGCTTTTTTTTACCGTCATGATCAATATTTGTTTGCTGGGGTCCACGGGCTCCATCGGCACTCAGGTGCTGGACGTAGCCCGGCGTCTGCCGGACCGGATACATATCACGGCCCTGTCCGCCATGTACAACGGGGAGAGGCTGCTGGAACAGATACGGGAATTTGGCCCGGAATACGCCTCCATAGGCACGGAAAAGGGCTTTGAAGAATTGAAGGACCGGGCGCCTGCGGGCACGGAGCTCCTGTGGGGCCCCGACAGCATGATCCATATGGCGACTCTGCCGCAGATATCCAAGACCGTGGTGTCCGTGGCGGGCTTTCCCGGCTTTGCCCCCACTATGGCGGCCCTGAAGGCCGGCAAGACCGTGTGCCTGGCCTCCAAGGAGGTGCTGGTGGCCGGAGGGCATCTGGTGAGCCGTCTGGCCAAAAGGATGCAGAGCCCCATAGTGCCCATCGACTCGGAGCATTCAGCCGTGTTCCAGTGTCTGCAGGGAGAGCGCCGGGAGTCGGTCAGAAGGATCATCATCACCGCCTCCGGCGGCGCCTTCAGAGACAGGACCACCGAGGAGATGCGCCACGTGACCCCCGCCCAGGCATTGGATCATCCTACCTGGAAAATGGGCAAAAAGGTGACTGTGGACTGCGCGACCCTCATGAACAAGGGTCTGGAGGTCATAGAGGCAAAGTGGCTCTTTGATCTGGAGCCGGAGCAGGTGTCAGTGGTGCAGCACAGGGAGAGCATAGTCCACAGCATGGTGGAATATCATGACTCCGCTGTCATAGCCCAGCTGGGCGCGCCGGATATGAGAGTGCCCATCCAATACGCGCTGCTCTATCCCGACAGAGCGGCCTCGGGACTGCCGGGGCTGGACCTGGTCAAGGCCGGAGCCCTTCATTTCGAGGAGCCGGACACGGTCCGTTTCCCCGCGCTGGAGCTGGCCCGGTCTGCCTTGAAGGCAGGGGGCAGCGTTCCCTGCGTCATGAGCGCGGCGGACAAGGCCGCCGTGGACCTGTTTCTCGACGGGAAGATAGGCTTTTTGGATATAGTGCCTCTGGTGGAGAGGGAAATGGAGAGGACGCCCTTTGTCCCGGACCCCTCCCTGGAGGAGATCATCGCCATCAACGACGAAGTGGAGCAGCGGGTCCTGAGAGAACACGGGAGCGGGTAAGAGCCCGCTCTCTTTTTTAGCTGTAGACTCCTTCTTCTATGAAGATATGCCTGGCCCAATCGGCCCATTCGTCCCGGACTCCTATGTCGTCCAGGGTGGGGTAGTCCTTGGCTATGAGGCCGCCGCCGTGGGACCCGAAGGTGCGGAGCATGAGGCGGGCCTCCGCCTCTATCTTGTCCCGGTCGCCTGTGACCAGTATCTTTTGTATGTCCACGGGGCTCCAGAAGGTGCACCGGCCTCCGAACTCCTTGTCAAGCCTTTCGGTGCCCGCCAGCTGGGGCTGGTCAAACTGAAACACGTCCACCCCTGCCTCGATCAGGTCCCCTATGATGTCATACACCCAGCCGCAGGAGTGCAACAGCATCTTCATGTCCTGCCGGTGGCACTGACGGGCAAAGGCGGTGTAGAGAGGCTTGAACACCTCCCGCCACAGCCGGGGATTCAGGAGCATGCGCTCCTGGGTGCCCAGGTCGTCGGCAAAGCACACGGCGTCCACCCCGCGGCCTTTCCAGCAGGAGAGTATCTCCGAATAATACGAAAAGAGCTTGTCCAGCAGAGTGAGCACCTTGTCCTTTTCCAGCAGGATGTCCATCAGGTAGTTTTCCAGCCGACGGAAATTGTAGGTGCCGGCAAAAAAGCCGTTGCAGCCCACCAGAAAGAATTTGTCGCTGCGGCGGGCTGTCTGCTCCACCTCGTCAAAGTAACTCCTGTCTAAGGCGGGCATCTCAAAAGAAGCTATGTCCTCCCACAGGCTGTTTTCCAGACCTCCCTTGAGGCATTCCCCCTTGGTCTTGCCGTTGAGCCTGCCGTATATGTCGCCGTTGGCGTTCTGCATCAGCTCTCCGTCAAAATCCGGAAAGAGCTGCACCAGCTCGGGATGCCGCCCCCAGGGGGCCAGCTCCGGCCGGGGATGCACGGGCCTGTAGGCTCCCGCTCCCTGCATGTCCGTCTTGTGTATCAGAGGAAAGTCCAGACCTATCCTCTCCGGCCTGTCAAACTCTATCACTCTTTTTATGAGTTCCTTGCTCGTCATGGCGCTCCTCCCTCTCAGGACCCTCGGTTTGGCCTGCCGCGGCAGCGCCCGGGCTCCTGTTATTCATATTATAGCACAATGACGGGACCGGGGCAACAGGGACCCTGCCTGCGGCAAAAAGAGACCGCCCGCTCGGAGATAATCCTCATGCTATCCTATCCGACAGAACCGCAAGCCCCGGCCGCGGACCAAGCCGGGCCGGGATTTGATTATTTTGCCCTCATCTGCTATACTGTCTCTGTCACTACGTATATCAATATGGGAGAAGCCTATGCTGAAGATCCTCTGTCTGCTGCTGGTCCTGGCCTGCTCTGCAGCCTACTGCAAGTCCCCGGTGCTGTATCCGCCCGGCCATGCCCGGACTGCGGCGCCTGCCGCTTCCCGGCTGGCAAAGGCTCTGGGAGCAGCCCGGTGGTCTGCCCTTCCCGGCGAGGCAGAGGGCGGCTACGGAGTGTTCGTCCTGGGGCTTGGGGACACTGCTCCCTCCGAAGTGCCGGAGAGGAGCGTGCTCTTTACTCCTTACGGCATATATCCCTCCTCCGAATCCTATTTTGACGAAGCCGCCGATTATTACATTCAGGAATACCTGACAGACGGCGAGTCTCACTGTCCGGGCTCCGAGGTGGTGTCTATCCGGGGCATACGGCTGGCCCTCAGGAGGGAGGGGTCTCCCTGCAAGACCAGCTACTCCGACTTCAACCCCGAATTTTCAGAGGAGCAGCTCCTCTCCTTTGACACTGCCGACATAGAGGGCGAGGCCTTCAGCAACTGCGAGGTGTCAGTGGACACCCGTTTTCAGCGGGAGGGGAAGGGGGCCCTCAGGATGGACATAGGAGGCGAAAAGAATACCCTGCGCAACGTGATGTGGCGCAGCGGCGCCGCCTTTCATCTCAACGTGGAGGACAAGCAAAGGACCACTCTCAAGCTGTGGGTCTACATAGAGGACACGGACTTCTTTGCCACAGACCACGACGCCATCTACGGCCGGCAGACAGATCAGGCCACTCTGTTTTTCCGCATCATTGACGCCGAGGGCCGCTATCACGCCTGGAACCACACCCTCATGGGCAGCGGCTGGCACGAGGTGGAGCTGTCCTTTGCGCAGAACAACGGCTATTACGCCGATCTGAACTATCATGATCTGGTGGGCTTCGGACTGCTGCTGGACGCCGACCCGGGGACTGTGGTGGAGCTGGACAGCCTGAGGGCAGTGAAATACAGGACCGTTCACAAGCCCTCCCGCCTGCCGCTGCCGGCCCGGCTCATCTCCGACTGCGAATACGACTCCTACGACGGCTGTATAGTGTCGGAGTGGTACGGGGGCTATTTCTCCATGGGTGACAGCCTGTTCGGCCGCAGCTCCTACGCCATCAGGACCCACAGCGACAACGGGGATTTCAGGCAGTACGTGGGCTGCAACACGGGCCTCCGGCTGGACTACTACAACGACGAGCTGGTGCTGTGGATGAAGGTCAACGATCTCAATGCTCTGGAGCGCCTCTTCATAGAGCTCAACGAGGATCAGGACCGCTTTGAATACGAAAAGAGCTTCACCCTTGAGGAGCTGCAAACGTACGGCCTGACTGCTCCCAATGAGTGGCGCCGGGTGGCTCTGCCTCTCACGGATATGTGGGCCGGCTGTCCCGAGGAGCGAAAGGACGAAAAGTATCGTATGCCCCTGAATGCGGTGCGGTTTTACGCCTCGGCCAGAGACCACCGGCTCCTGGTGATGAAGCTGGACAAAATATACGTCACGGATAAACGCCGGCCTGACCCGGTCACTCCTCCCCGCAAATAACAGAGCGCCCGCCGCGGAAGCGGCGGGCGAATTTTCGTGTGGGCATTTCAGTCCGTCAGGCTGTATTCTACGAGCAGGCTGCCGGGCCGGTCGTAGATGATGGCAGTATAGCGCTGCAGCTCACTGCCCTCCATCACCTTTTCCTCGTCAAGGTCAAAGCTCCTGTAGGTCTTCACCCTGTAGCGGGCCGACGGGTCTATGTCTCTCAGGTCGAGAGTCAGGCCCGCGTAGTCCGTCTCCGAGCGCCGGAACACCATGGCATAGCCCCGGCTCCTGTCCTCTGCCGAATACTGCCAGGCGCACCAGCAGTTGTCCGTCAGGTCGCCGGCAAACAGCAAATTGTAATTCAGCAGGTGATAGGGCCGCAGGCGTTTGAATTCCTCCAGAGCCTTCTTCACGGTCTCTCTGTCATAGTCCTCTCTGATGAGGGCCGGCTCCGCAAAGGACAGCCCCGTGTTGTAGGCGCTGCGCAGCTGGTAGGGCTCGTCTCCCTGACACCCGGAGGTGGACCAGGGTATGAAGTAGTTGAGCCCCGAGGTGATAATCTGGTTCATATAGGCCGACCGGTTGCCGGCTGTGTAGAGACCGCAGCTCACGTCGGTGCGCCACATGGAGATGGTGCGGCTCATCATTTCCAGATCCAGACGGGAGCCGCCGGCGCAGCAGTTGTCTATCACCAGCCCCGGATTTGCTGCCAGCATGCCGTCCCAGAAGGCATAGAGGCCGCAGCAGTATTTGTTCTCGGCTATGCCCCGCCGGTCCTCCGTGTCGTCCTCCCGGTAAAAGCCGTTCAGATTGTCCTCGCTGATGCCGGAGTCCGTGCGGAAGATCTTCACGTGATACTTTTTGATGGCGCTGTTCATCAGGCCCAGCATGTATTCCCGGGCGTCCTTTTCACCGACTGCCAGCGAGTGGACCGGGTCCTTGTCGCTCTGCATCACGTATTCCGGATGCTCGTTGACCACGTAGGTGTTTGTCTGCACGGTCTCCGGGCCGAACCACATGAGTATGTTCATGCCGTCCTTCTCCGCCAGCTCCACCAGAGGCTCCAGTCCGTCGGGATACCTCTCGGGGTCCACCATGTCTCCGATGGGCTCGTGGTAGTTGCCTATGCCTGCGGGCCACTTGTCCCGGGTGTACCAGGCGTCCATCCAGCAGGTCTCCAGACCCAGCCCGGATATGGCCTCTATGTATTTTCTGTCTGTCTCCGCCGTGGCGTTCATGGCCTCCAGCACCGAGAGAGACGCCGCCAGAGGTATCATGGCCGGCTGTCCGTCCACCTGAGGGCTCACGTGTCTCAGCATGGCCCTGCGCCAGGCGTTGAAGCCCTGCTGCAGGTCGCCGCCCTCATACAGAGCAGCCATGGCTCTGGGGCTGCGGACCTGTTCGCCGGGCTTCAGATACGTGTGGAATTTGTCTCCGGGGAAGCCGGCGGATATCCTCACGGAGCTGCCGGTCCTGCGGAAGGAGCCGGTCCAGTTGCCGGTCCAGCCCAGACCGCAGACGGCGCCGCCGCCGGAGGTCCTTATTGCCCAGTAGGGGGCGTATTCGCCCCAGGTGGGCCAGATGTTCAGGGTGTTGTGTATGGACACGGATTTTCCGTCACAGAGCCAGGAGGGCATGACTATGAACTCTCTGAACACGTCGGCCGTGTGTCCCGGGTCTGAGCCGTGGAGAGTCAGCAGCTCCACGTCTTTGTCCTGCGCCTCCTCGTCGGGGCTGTGGGCAAAGAGCCCCTTCGGCGCGTCCGGGTCCGGCCTGCCGGCAAAGAGCTCCAGCTCCAGGGCGTTCACGTCGGTGAGGATGGGGGTGTTGCCGCTGCCCGTGTTCTCAAAATACACGGTCCAGTCCAGAGCGGGGGCGTCCTTGTATATCCTCACCACAGCCTTCACGGACAGTGGACCGCCGGGCTCCTGCCAGGCGTAGGTCTTGCGGACCTCGCCGGGGGACAGGTCCTCCGTCGTCTCGCTCAGCTGCCAGCCGGGCAGCAACAGGTCGGAGGCCTGACCATCGTAGGTGAAGGAGAAGGGGTATCTGTGGCGGAAGCGGCTTTGGGCCACTATCTCGTCGGCGTATATGACGCTGCCGTCCTCCATCTCAAACCGGGCGTCGCACCAGTCGAACTGGTCGCAGCTGATGCCGTCGCCGGCGTCGTCCAGGATCAGGTCCACGGTGTCGGCGCCGCCGCAGGGGGCGCTGATATCAACGCTTTGGCCCACCCGGCACACGGGGGAGGCGTAGACCTTTTTGCCCACGGCTTCCACCGAGGCCCGCGCCGAGGCCACGTCCGGCCTGCCGTCCTGGATGCCGCCTGTAGCCAGGAAGGACTTTACCGGCTTTTGAAATACGAAGCGCATGTGGGTGTTGGCGTGGGTGCCCAGGCCCCGGGCGAACTGTCTGCCCCCAACGGAAAGGTTTTCCGGGATGGTGTGGGCGGAACGGTTGATACGGATGGTGCCCGGCAGCAGCTCCTCTATGACCTCCATATAGGCCTCCGCGCCGGAAAGAGTGTTGTCACCCCGGAAGGCCCGGTCGGCAAATTCCTCCGGAGTCTCCGCGGCTGCGGGCAGGGCTGCAAGGATCAACAGAATGAGAGAGATAAATATCATGGTTTTCATATCGGCTGTTGTAAAAAGAGCGGCGGCTCACAGAGCCGCCGTCGCTGTGTGACTAATAGAGCTTGGCTCCCGCGGGGATCCGGGGATCCACCATGAGCACGTGGAGCTTTTCCTCGCCCTCTTCTTCATGGACTGCGGAGATGATCATGCCGCAGCTGTCGATGCCCATCATGGCTCTGGGAGGCAGATTGGTGATGGCGATGAGGGTCTTGCCCACCAGCTCCTCGGGCTCGTAGAAGGGATGGATGCCGCTGAGGATGGTCCTGGGGGTGCCGCTGCCGTCGTCCAGCAGGAACTTGAGGAGCTTCTTGGACTTCTTCACCGCTTCGCACTCCAGCACCTTCACGGCCCGGAAGTCGCTCCTGGAGAAGGTCTCAAAGTCCACCAGGTCCTCAAAGAGGGGCTCCGTCCTGACTTTGGAGAAGTCTATCTCGGCGGGCTCCGGCTCGGCAAAGGGCAGCTCGGGCCCCTTTTCGCCGGCTTCGGGCTTCATCTGAGGGAAGAGGAGCACGTCGCGGATGGACTTCTGGTTCAGGAGTATCATCACCAGCCTGTCTATGCCCATGCCAAAGCCGCCGCAGGGAGGCATGCCGTATTCCAGGGCCCGGATGTAGTCCTCATCCATGGGATGGGCCTCCTCGTCGCCGGCGGCCCGCTGCTGAGCCTGGAGTATGAACCGCTCCTTCTGGTCTATGGGGTCGTTGATCTCCGAAAAGGCGTTGCCGCATTCCTGCTTGGCTATATAGAGCTCAAACCGGCGGGTGAGGGAGGGGTCGTCCGCCCGCATCTTGGCCAGAGGTGAGTTCTCCGTGGGAAAGTCGGTGATGAAGGTGGGCTGCACCAGCCGGGGCTGCACAAAGCGCTCGTGTATCTTTTCGATGATGCCGCCTACCATGGTCTCGCCCTCGGTACTGAGCCCCAGGCTCTTCATGGCTTCCAGGGCGCTGTCGAGGTTCTTGAAGGCCTCGGGCTTGACGCCCGCGTATTCCTCTATGCCCTGCAGCATGGGGAGCCGGCGGAAGGGCTTGGAAAAGTCTATTTCCTCGTCGTCGTACATGCAGGCCGCCTTGCCGTGGACCCTGACGGCTATGAAGCGCAGCATGTCTTCTACCAGCTGCATCACGTCGTCCAGGTCCGCGTAGGCCTCGTAGGATTCCATGAGGGTGAACTCGGGGTTGTGCCGGGTGTCTATGCCCTCGTTGCGGAACACGCGGCCTATCTCAAACACCTTTTCCAGACCGCCCACTATGAGGCGCTTCAGATAGAGCTCCAGACTGATGCGCAGATGGAGCCCCATATCCAGGGCGTTGTGATGGGTCAGGAAGGGTCTGGCGGCGGCTCCGCCGGCCACGGACTGCAGCACGGGGGTCTCCACCTCCAGATAGCCTCTGGACTCGTAAAACTCCCGCATGGCCGACACTATCTTTGACCGCAGCATGAATATGTTTCTGCTCTCCCGGTTGATGACCAGGTCCACGTAGCGCTGGCGGTACCTGAGCTCCACGTCGCTCATGGTGTTCCAGGTCTGGCCGTCCTTTTCCTTGCCGAAGGGGATGGGCCTCAGGCCCTTGGCCAGCACCGTCAGGCTGCGGGCGTGCAGGCTGACCTCGCCGGTCTTGGTACGGAAGAGAAAGCCTTCCACCCCGATGAAGTCGCCCATATCCAGCAGCTTGACCATCTCATAGTCCTCTATGTCGTCCTTGCGCAGATAGACCTGCAGCATGCCGGAGCGGTCGCTCACTGTGCAAAAAGCTGCCTTGCCCATAAGGCGCATACCGGTGATCCGGCCGGCGTAGCCGGCGGTGATCACGTTGTCGGAACCGTCTTGTTCCAGCTTTTCAAATTCTGCTTTAAGGGCGTTGCTCTCAAAGGAAATGTCCGCCAGCTTCCGGTTCTGGGAGTCGGTGATGCAGGCAAACCGCGGGCACCGCTCCACCCGGAAGGGGTCCCGGCCCATTTCCTTCATCTTTTCCAGCTTTTGCTTTCTGACTTCTATAAGCTCATCCTCGGGAATTCGCCTTTCTTCCAATTGTCGCCTCCGAATGTGTGGTATCAATAGTTATTATATTACAAAATACCCCTGTTTTTCAAGGAAGGGCGGCTCTTGCATTTTGGCGGGGCTTTTGATATAATAAAATAGAATGCCACAATCACCATGCCCGACGGTTAAAAGGTGCCTCTCCGAGGTATGATAACGGGAAGACGGCATGGGATGAATCTAACCTTTGGAGGAAAAAATGGCTCAAGTTACTATGAAAGAGCTCCTGGAAGCCGGCGTGCATTTCGGTCACAGGACTCACAGATGGAACCCCAAGATGAAGCGGTATATATATGCCGGCCGCAACGGTATATATATCATCGACCTGCACCAGACCCTGAAGCTGTTTGAGCAGGCGAGAGACTTCATACAGGATATAGCTGCCAAGGGCGAGCACATCCTGTTCGTAGGTACCAAGAAGCAGGCCCAGGAGGCCATCGAGACCGCGGCCAAGAGCTGCAACATGTTCTACGTGAACCAGCGCTGGCTGGGCGGTATGCTGACCAACTACAAGACCATCCAGAGCCGCATCGCCAAGCTGGCCGAGCTGGAGAGGATGAAGGAAGAGGGCGATTTTGAGCGCCTCACCAAGAAGGAAGCCTCCCTGAAGCAGGAGCAGATGGACAAGCTGGAAAAGTTCCTGGGCGGCATCAAGAATATGCCCGGTATGCCCGGCGCCATGTTCGTGGTGGACCTGAAAAAGGAAAAGAACGCCGTAGCCGAAGCCCACAGACTGGAGATCCCCATCGTGGCCGTAGTGGATACCAACTGCGATCCCGATGATGCGGACTACGTGATCCCCGGCAACGACGACGCCATCAGAGCCATCAAGCTCATCTGCACCAAGATGGCAGAGTCCATCAACGAGGTCATCGCTCCCGCCACCGAGGGTGAGGAAGTAGGCGAAGAGCCTGCCGAGGATGAGGAAAAGCCCGAGGTCGCCGATGAGATCCCGACCATTCCCCCGGCAGCTCCCATCACCGAAGTAGCCGAAGCTCCCGTTGAAGAGGAGGCTGCTCCTGCAGCAGAAGAGGCGGCTCCCGAGACAGCGGACACCGAAGAATAGGACAAATGCAGCGGAGCGGCAGCAAAGCCTCTCCGCTTACAGTTATATAGAGAGGACAGATACAATGGCAATTACTGCAGCAGACGTAAAAAAACTGAGAGAACAGACCGGCGTAGGCATGATGGACTGCAAAAAAGCCCTGACACAGGCCGACGGCGATTTTGAGGCGGCTATCGCCATACTGAGAGAAAAAGGCATTGCCGTAGCGGCAAAGAGAGTGGACAGGACCGCAGCCGAGGGCGTGCTGGTCATCAGAAAGAACGGCGACGCCATCAGCATGGCCGAGCTGAACTGCGAGACCTCCTTCGTGGCAGCCAACGAAGACTTTGTGAAGCTGGCCGAGGATATAGCCGACAAGGCCTGCGGCTTTGAGGGCGACCTGGATGCTCTGAAGGAGCAAAAGCTCGCTTCCGGCAGGACCATAGCCGAGAGCATCACCGACACCATGGCCCGCATAGGCGAAAAGATCGACTGCCCCAGATTTGCTACCATGAAGGCAGGGGAGAAGGACGCTCTGGACGGCTACGTCCACTTTGACAAACTGAAGGGAGTCATAGTGAAGCTGTCCTGCGGCAGCGCCGAGGCTGCCGCCGACCCGGACACCGCGGCTCTGGCCAAGGATATAGCCATGCACGCTGCCTGGACCGCTCCCAAATATCTGGACGTGAAGGACGTTCCCGCCGAAGAGGTGGAGAAGGAGAGAGAGATCCAGATCAACAGAGCCAAGGAAGAGGGCAAGCCCGAAGAGATAGCCAGAAAGATGGTGGAAGGCCGCCTGAGAAAAGAGTTCTTTGCCAATATCTGCCTCACCCAGCAGGCCTTCATCAAGGACGAAAAGATGACCATCGCCCAGCTCATAGCCGGCTACGCCAAGGAAAAGGGCTACGACGTATCCCTGGCCGCCTTTGTCCGCTTCAGAGTAGGCGAGCAGAACTAAGATGGCATACAGGCGCATACTGCTGAAGCTGTCGGGCGAGGCCTTTGCCGGTCCGGATAAGGTCGGTATCAACGGCGAGACCGTCCGCAGCATAGCCATGGAGGTCAAGAAGGCCTGGGACACCGGAGTCCAGATAGGCATCGTCATAGGCGCGGGCAATCTGGTCAGAGGAGCCACGGCTCAGGGCCAGGGCATAGACCGCACCGACGGCGACTATATGGGCATGCTGGGCACCGTGATGAACTCCATGGCCATGCAGGCCGCCCTTACCAATCTGGGCGCCCCCGCCGTGGTCCAGTCCTCCATCACCATGAACCAGGTCTGCGAGCCTTTTGTCAAGAGAAAGGCCGTGAGACACATGGAAAAGGGCAGGATAGTGCTCTTTGGCGGAGGCACGGGCAATCCCTTCTTCACCACTGACACGGCTGCCGCGCTGAAGGCTCTGGAGATCGGCGCAGAAGCGCTCTTCAAGGCCACCAACGTGGACGGAGTATATACGGCTGATCCCAAAAAGGACCCCTCCGCCGTGAAGTTCGACTCCATCAGCTGCGCCGAGGCTCTGGAAAAGGGGCTCAAGGTCATGGATTCCACAGCATTTTCCATGTGCCGGGATCACCGCCTGCCCATCATCGTTTTTGACATCAGGGGCGAGGACAACATCAAAAACGCAGCCCTTGGGAAAAAAGTAGGTACCTTTGTAGGAGAGTAAACACTATGTCCAACGACGTTATCTCTAAAGCTGAAGACAAGATGAAAAAGGCGGTGGAGTTTGCCGTCGCCGATTTCGGCACTCTGCGCACCGGCAAGGCCAGCGCCAGGATGCTGGACGGCATTGAGGCCAGCTACTACGGCACCAATATGCCTATCAATCAGATAGCCTCCATCTCGGTGCCCGACCCCAGCATGATACTGATCAAGCCTTACGACGCTTCGGCGCTGAAGGACATCGAAAAGGCCATCCTCGCATCGGAGCTGAACATCAACCCCACCAACGACGGCCAGGCTATACGTCTGTCCATCCCTCCTCTTACCGAGGAGACCAGAAAGGGCATCATCAAGCAGCTCATGAAGAAATCCGAGGAGCACAAGGTGGCTGTCCGCAACATACGCAGAGACGCCAACGAAGCTCTGAAAAAGGAGCAGAAGGCCGCCGCCATCACGGAAGACGATCTGAAGCGGGAGCAGGACAAGATCCAGAAGCTCACCGACAAGTATATCGCCGAGCTGGACAAGGCCTGTCAGGCCAAGGAAAAAGAGTTAAAAACCATATAAAGTGTTTGAAAGAGCGAGCCACCTTTCGGGTGGCTCTTTCCGTATTATATCGGCGCAAGAGCGTTAAGGGATCGGGCATTATGAAAACTATACTTGTCATCATGGTTCTGCTTGCTGCCGGCTGCCTCTGGGGGCAGACGGCCCTTGGGCCTCTGTCCGTACGCGGCACCAACTACTATCCGGCCCTGACCCCCTGGGGAGACATGTGGAGCGACAAGACACCTGCGGGGACCTATGAGAAGGATATGGCCCTGGCTGCCTCACTGGGAGTGAACACAGTGCGCACCTTCCTCTTCTTCGACGTTGACCGGGGCTACAACACCGCCGACGGAGAAGTGACTCCCGCTATGCTGAAGCGGTTCGAGGAGCTGCTGGCGGCGGCGGACAGGCACGGAATAAAGCTGATACCCTGCTTCGAGGGGCTCCGGGACAAGGACGAAAAAGTCCGGCGCGCCTTTATAGCCTCCTTCGCCCGCCGGTATAAAAACGACGGCCGCATCCTCATGTGGGACCTCATCAACGAGCCCGGCGGAGCCGTGGGGGGACCTCTGGGGGATCCGCAGACCGCAGAGTTCATCGCAAGTGACTTTCCCTATCTCAAGAGCCTGGACCCCAAACACCCGGTCACCGTGGGCCTCTGCTACGAGATATACCAGCTGTCCCAGATCATCGTTCCGGACACCTCCCACTTTCACGACTACGCCCCCTGGAAGGACTACCGGGAGCAGGGGCTTGCCCGCATAGGGGGCACCGTGGCTATGATGAGGCAATACGCCCCCTCCCGTCCCGTGATAGTGGGGGAATACGGCTGGGCCAGCCGGGATGACAAGAACGAGCTGGGCACCGCCGATATGACAGAGCGGCTCCAGGCTTACCGCTACGGTATATGCCTCACGGGCTACGAGCGTTACAGAGTGGAGGGCGTGCTGAGCTGGTGCCTGCTGGACTATCCCGTTCCCCTGTGGCAGGACGCCCAGAGATATTACGGCTGCGTGCGCTTTGACGGCTCCCTGAAGCCCTCCGCCATAGTCATGAAGGATTTCTATACCAAATGGGCGGCGGGGGCCGATTACGGCTTCAGCGAGGACTTCAACAGCCCGTCGAGCTGGCAGCAGACGGAGAACTGCCGGCTGGAGGACTATCTGGAGGACGACGGCCTCATACTCCAGCGCTCGGAGGCCGGCGGCAGGGCCTTTGCGGCCCAGACCCGGACAGTGAACCCGGGGCTTTATCCCTGGCTCACCGTGTCCCTGCCGGAGCTGTCGGAGGGGGCATCGACCCGGGTGGAGATAGACGCGGAGGGCAAAGCATATGCTTTTCCGGAGATAAAGGAGCCGGGCGTGTATGAGTGGGACGTCCGAAGCGTTATGACTACCCGGGACAGGCCCGAAAGCCTCACCGTGAAAGCAGTGCTGACGGGCCCCGCCGGCTGCGAAGCCATGTGGGGGCGGATAAGCCTCGGGAACAAAAGACAGCTGCCGGCAAAATAGATTTTTGGCCGGCGCTGTGGCAAAAACAGGCAACCAAGTAACTTTTGTGTTATAATATTTACGACTGCATAGGGTCTCCGCAACATATATCTGCCACAGAAGACCCGGAGGAATATGCTATGAACAGATTTTCGTCTTTCTTGCTTGTGTGCGGCGTCGTATGCGTTGCTGCCGCGGCCGGCAGCGCTTTCTGCTGGGTCAGGTTTGCCCCCAATGGCGCCGATCGGTCCGGGAAGCCGGGAGGCAGGGTCCTTGTTGCCGACAGCTCTGCCCGCGCCCACGTTGACTCGGCTCCCATCTTTATGCCCATGCCCGGGAACGACTACACCATCCCCGAAACCAAGGACAGTATAAAAGTGCTGTTTCAGAGAGAAAACAGCGAGCTGGTCTATCTCGACGTCGATGGAGATAATTCCGACAAGCTGTGGGATATGCCGGATATCCTGTTTTCCAAAAAGCTTCTCCCCGATCTCAGACTGTATTCGGTGAACGTTTACAAAAACGGCAATGAGGTCCGGAACAGGATCACCTTTGCCAAGCTGTCGGACTCTGAGTCCTACAAGACCCATTATGACGTGACTGTCAATGAGCACCCGAAATACGTGATGTATGATATCGGCGATCATTTCGCCCGACTCTACCGCGAGGACCCGGCAGACTTTGAAAAGAAGTTCAGGCTCAGAGAGACTGCCTCTCCCGGAGCCGGCCTCCGGCTGGAACGCTGGGATATACAGCGGCAGTCGAAGAAGTATATCGAAGACTGTGAACGCGCCGTGAGGGAGCGCAGAACGGTCCTTGCGCCGCCTCTGGGCTTCAATACGGATCTGGAGGTCCTGAAGGACTCTTCGGGAAAGGTGCTGTGGTCCTCTTCGGAAACGCGTTTTCTGAAGGCCGAAAAAAAGGACAACGGCTACGCGCTGATCTCCACTGCCGGCGTGTCTTTTCTTTCTTATAATAACGGCTCGCCTGTTTACTACACTTATGAAAAAAGCTTTTACTTTTTCCCGCCGGACCCGAAGAGCGCTCCGGTTGCCCCGGTAAGCGCGCAGCTGCTCTCGGACAATATCGTGCGCATACAGTATGCGGACGGCGCCGAAGCGGACTGGCGGCTCCTGCTGTCGTATAAGGATTATATAAACAACAAAAACAAGGACAGATACCCCGCGGCTTCGGTGGTGTGGTACAACGGGAAAAAGCCCATCGATACGAAATATCTTGCCTGGGATACGGACTCCGACACTTCCAAAAAGCCCGTGTATCGGGAAACCCTGCCGGCATTCGTCCCCTTTACCGCCGGACCCGGTCGCGTTCCGGACCCCTATGACGGAAAAGAACGCCGCAAATCGGACAGCTTTGTGGTAAAGGACTGTGTGAAAGGAAGGATCGACTGCTTTCGCCACGGCAATTATGACAGGTGGAAGGAGATGCCCGTTTTTATGCAGCCCGACACCCGGCATCTGGCGGATACAGGGGTATATACCGTGAGCGTTTACAGCTTCGGGGGCCTGACCAAAAACGTGTGCCGGTTCGACAAACGTTCCGTATATACCGTGACCCCGGAGGACGTTATCATCAACCCCGGCCGGTCCAGCGACCTGTTGGACCATTTTGCATATATCTATCTGGAGTCTCCTCAGGCTTTCGGAAAGAGCTTTGGCTTGTTGAGCCGCCGTCAGGCGGCGGAAGGGCTGTATCTCGACACCTTTTCGATCTCCGGCAAGAAAGAGGAATACCTGAAGGCCCGGGATGCCGGCCTGCCGGAGTTCTGGACCCGCCGGGACTACACCGACACTCTTGCAGCGCTCAGGGACGCCGGCGGAAAGACCCTTTGGGCCTCCTCCGTCGCAAAGGTCCTGGACGTGCGGACAGCGGAGAAAAGGGGATCCGGCTGCAAATACGTCGTGCTCACCGACTGCGGCGCGGTATATATCTTTGTTGACGACAAGGGCGCCGTGATGGCGGACGAATATCTCAGATCCTTTGCCGCAGACGGCATCCTCGAAGAGGGACAGCAGGTCCCCGCCCTGAAGAGCGGCAGGATGCTGGACGACTTTCAGGCCGAGATCACCTATGACAACGGGCTCGTGGTCCGGTATATGGTCCGGCTCCATTCCCGGGATCTGAAGGCGAATCTGACCCGGGCGAAGGCCCCCGGCGCCTCCGTGTTGTGGAGCAACGGGAAAAACAGGATCAGGGAGAACGCCATGGGCTGGGCGGGGCTGGAAGAAGGGTTTCTCAACACCGACCCCTGAGGCGGCCGCGGCGGCTTTTGACCAGTGACGCCACTGCTCCCCGGGAAGGGGAGCGTTTTTTTTGCCCCGGTTTTCTGCCCTCCCGGCTCCTTGCCGGAAAGGCGGCTTTTTTCAGGTACGGAGACGAGACCTCTTTTTGTGGTATAATAAATATGAGGTTTATGGGAGGTGGTCATGACAGAAAGATCGTTTGCCCGCCGGCGGGGCTATGTGTTTCTTGCGGCACTGGTATTGTTTGTTGCCTTCAACGCCAATATACCCCCTATGGGGCTGGACGAATCCATGTATATGACAGCCTCTCAGGAAATGGCGGCCTCCGGGGACTATCTGATCCCCACCTACAACGGCAGCCCTTTTTTTGACAAGCCGCCGCTGGTCTATTGGCTCCAGTCTGCCTCCTGCGCTTTTTTTGACGTGTTTTTCCGGGGCGCCCGGCTCACGGACAATTTGGGTCCCATACGCATGGACGGCCGCTTCTTTGGCTACAGGGCGGTGTCCGCAGGGGCTGCCCTGGCTTTGCTGTGGCTGGTGATGCACGCCGGCCGGCGCCTGTTCGGAAAAAAGGCCTCTCTGTGGGCCGGCGCGGCCTTTGCCCTGTCGCTCCTGACCTGCGCTCTGGCAAAAATGGCCATTATGGACATGCTGCTGACCCTGTGGTGCAGCCTGTCCCTGTTTGTCTTTTTCTTCTGCTATCAGAAGCTCCTGAAAAAGCAGTGGATCATCGCGGCCTTTGCCTGTCTGGGTCTGGCCCTCCTGACCAAGGGGCCCGTGGCCTTCGGCATAGTGGGACTGCCGGTCCTGTGCTTTCTCGCCGCCAAAAAGCGGCTCCTCTTTATGTTTGACAGATATACCCTGGCGGGGCTGCTGGTCATGCTGGCCATAGCGGTCCCCTGGTATGCGCTGGCGGGAGCCGCGGACGGACGATTCTATCAGGAGTTTTTTGTCCACCAGAATCTGACCAGGGCTCTGGGAAAGGATTTTGCCCACGGCTACAACCCTCTGATATATCCTGCAGTCATCCTGCTGGGCATGGCGCCCTGGAGCCTGTTTTTGATCCCGGCCTGTATGCCCGCCCGCAAAAAGACCGGGCCGGAAGAGCTGTTTCTGGTGGTGTGGATAGTCAGCCTGCTCATTATGTTCATGCTGATCAATTCCAGGCTGCCGGGGTATATCTTCCCCGTGTTCCCGCCGGCGGCTGTGCTCATAGGCAGGTATCTGGACCGCTATCGCCCCGGCAAGGCCGGCGCCGCGGCCCTCACCGCCAACGTGGTCCTGTCGCTGGTTCTGGGAGGGGCTGTGGCCGCCGCTCCCCATCTGCTGACCTATCAGGGCCCGGCAGTCAAGGCGATAGCCGGGGCCGCAGGCCTGTGGCTTGCGTTCTGGGCAGCGCTGGCCCTGTGGAAGAAAAAGGCCGGGCCCGCTCCGGCTCTGGCGGCTCAGGCGGGAGGCTTTCTCCTGCTGGTGGTCCTGCTCCTGCCCGTCCTGGCTCTGGATCCGGACACCCTGAAGGACGAGGTGGATTCCAAAAGTGATCTGCTGGGGACCACAGGCTATATCCTGTGCAGGGATCTGGAGATACCCTCCATGTCGAAGGACATAGCCTTTGTCAGCTACCGGCTGCATCCCCTGCAGGTGAACTTTCCTCTGCTGGCGGAGAGGCAGGTGGCCATGCCCGCCGACAGAAAGGCTCTGGAGAAGACCCTCAAAGAACATCCCCGTTACCTGCTGGTGACGTATGACGATATTGCCCGCCGGGAAGACCTGGACTCCCTGGCGGAGGGAGGCAGGCCTATGGACCCCCGATACAGGGGTAACAGGGGCTTGCGTATATATGCAAAATATTTTTAGGAGGTCGCTATGAAGCTTTTGGACAGATTTACCGGCAGCATGCTGGGTATGGCGGTGGGGGACGCCCTGGGAATGGGCACGGAGTTCATGCGGGAAAGCGATATACCCGCCAATTTCGGCATGACCGTGGACACCTATTATGCCAATCCCCTGTTGAGCTATCAGCCCGGTGAATACACCGACGATACGGAAATGGCCGTATGCATATCCGAATCCCTTTTGGCTTGCGACGGGGTGGACCTTGAGGACATAGCAGCCAGATTCGTGGAATGGAAAAGGAGCTGCTATGATATAGGCAACCTCACCAGCAGCGTGCTGGAGCGCATCAGAAAGGGCGAGGACGTCCGGGACGCCGCCAGATACGAGTGGGAGGCCACGGGCAAAAGCAGCGCCGGCAACGGCGGCCTTATGCGCACTGCTCCCGTGAGCCTGTTCTTCTACGACGATACGGAGGCCATGATGAAGGCCTCCCGGGATATATGCCGCATCACCCACTATGACCCCAGATGCGTCCTGTCCTGCCTGGCCCAGAACGTGCTCCTGTGGGGCCTGCTCCACGGCAACAGCCCTTCCGAAGCCTATGAGCTCATGTGCGACTCTCTGGCAGACAGCTTCAACGACGAGGAGTTTGACGAAGCGGTCACCCTGGGCAGGGAAAGGCCCATCAGGGATATGACACTGGCAGTGCCCTGCAGGAGCGGCTACACCTATCTGTGCCTTACGGTGGCCGTCAGCGCCCTGATGAACTACGAGGATTACCGGACTCCCATAGTGGAGATAGTGAACAAGGGGGGAGACGCCGACACCAACGCCTGCGTGGCAGGCGCCCTGCTGGGAGCTCTCTACGGCGAGCAGGGTATCCCCCGGGTCTGGCTGGACGAGCTGTCCGGATATTCGTATATCAGCCGTCTGGGACGGAGCTTTTTTGACAGGACGGGAGAAGCCGAGTGAAAAGGATAGTATTGCTCCTGGCGCTGACAGCCTTGGCTCTGTCCTTGCAGGCCAACACCTCCGACGACCTGATCGCCCTGATACACAAGGGAGACTATGAAGCGGCGGCTGCGGCCCTGCCGG
This sequence comes from Abditibacteriota bacterium, assembly GCA_017552965.1. Classification (NCBI taxonomy): domain Bacteria; kingdom Pseudomonadati; phylum Abditibacteriota; species Abditibacteriota bacterium. The sequence continues at coordinate 45,668 of JAFZNQ010000027.1, forward strand.
AAGACGTGGATCTGCCCGCCGAGACCGGCGACCTGCCTCTCATAGCCTGTGTGGCTGCGGGAGACGGCGCTCTGGGGCTGGCTGAGCAGCTCATAGGAGCGGGAGCCGACGTGAACCGCCGGGACGCCGCTCTCAACACCCCGCTGTGCGAGGCTGCCCGCAGCAGCGCCGCCTTTACCCGTCTGCTGCTGGACAAGGGGGCTGACGTGTCGATCCAGGACGCCTATGGCAGGACCCCTCTGTTCCGGGCCGTGGCCGAGCAGATGTCCGACGTGATCTCCATGCTGCTCTCTGCGGGCTCCGACGTCCACAAGACCGACACCACCGGCAACTCGCCTCTCAGTCTGGCCATAGATTCGGACAAGCCGGAGCTGCTGCAGCTGTTTATTGACGCGGGCGCGGATATGAACGCCCCCACGGGCACCGACGGCCGCCTGCCCATAGAGCTGGCTATGCTGACGGGCAAGGACCGGATACTGGCCGCCCTCAATTCTTCGGGGCTGATAGATTATCAGGCTCTGAACGGCAACGGGTCTCACATCATCGGCGCGGCCATCAGCTCCGGCAACACGGAGATGTGCAGCCTGATACTGGACAAGGGTCTCAATATCAACGCTCCCGTGGACCTGAAGGAAAATACTGCTCTCCACGTGGCAGCCAGTCTGTCCCGGACCGAGCTCATCACCCTCTTTACGGACAGGGGCGCCGGCGTCAATATACGCAACGGCGGCGGAGATACCCCTCTCATGCTGTCTCTCATCAGCCCGGAAGCGGCTGCCATGCTCATAGAAAAGGGCGCCGACGTCAACATGAAAAACAATATGCTCCTCTCTCCCCTGGCGGTGGCCTCCCGTATGCCCCGCAGGGAGAGCCTCATCAAATTGCTCTGTGACGCCGGGGCCGACACCCGTTCCGAGGATCTGGAGGGCTCCACTCCCGTGAGTCTGGCTGAGAAATACAATCCCTCCTATCTGGAGATCATGAAGGAGAGCCCGTCCTATGCCCCCGCCCCTTCTCCTCTGGTGGCGGCAGTGCTGGCGGACGACATAGAAAAGGCCCGGGCCGAAGCGACACCCGACAACGTGAACGCCCGGGACCACAGCGGGGCCACTCCTCTGTTTTATGCCCGTTCCGCCGAGATGGTCGGGCTCCTGACAAGCGTGGGAGCGGACGTCATGGCTCTGGACCACAGCGGCAGAAACGCTGTGTTTACAATTGCGCAGGCAGACGCAGTCCCGGCGCTGGAGGACCTCTTTGGGCGGGTCGTCAACACGGACGCTTCGGATTATTCCGGCATGACCCCTCTCTTTTTCGCCGGTCCCGCAGCCGGCAGGCTGCTCCTTGACAAGGGCTCCGACCCGAACCAAAAGACCCTGACCGGCAACACGCCCCTGTTTTCCGCCGTGGCGGCCATGGCGCCGCTGCTGCTGGAGAAGGGGGCTGAGCTGGACCACAGAAACAACAGGGGAGAGACCCCTCTCTTCTACGCTCTGTCCGCCGGGAGAGTGGACTGCGCCGCCGCCCTCGCAGAGGCCGGAGCAGACGTGTCCGCGGAGGACGACTCGGGGGCCGAGCCCATATTTCCCGCCGTTCTGGCGGGAGCCGACGCCGTGGCCATGCTCATAGGGAAGGGGGCCGACGCCAACGTCACCGACGGAGCGGGCCGCACGCCCCTCATATACGCTGCGGAAAAGAATGCGCCCATGGAAGTGTTTGCCCTGCTGGCAGACAAGACCGAGGATCCGGGCAAAAAGGACGGCTCCGGCTTCAGCGCCCTCTATTACGCAGTGTCCGGCGGGAGAGAGGATATGACCCGGACTCTGCTGGAAAAAGGGGCCAGGCCGGACGACAGGGAAAACCTCTTTGTCAATCTGTATCTTGCCAATGATCCCGCCTGTCATCTGCCCCTGACCCGGCTGCTGCTGGACGCTGGAGCGGACCCGAACCACAGGTCCCCGGCGGGGAGCCCGCTGCTCTTTGCGGTCTGGTTCGGGGAGGCGGACACTGTAGAGCTGCTCATAGATAAGGGCGCCGAAGTCAAAGGGGACCCGGAGGCCGCTTTTGCCTCGGTCAAAAGAGGCGGGGAGACCCTGCCCCTGCTGCTGGCCGGGGGAGCGGACCCCAACGCAAAGACCGGGGACGGCATCACTCTGCTGATGCAGGCTGCCAAATACTGTCCGCCGGAGATCATAGCCGCTCTGACGGACGCGGGAGCTGATCCCGCCCCGGTGTCCAAGGCCAACTACACCCCCATGCACGGAGCCGCCTACAACAGCCGCAGCGCCGAGACTGCGGAGCTGCTCATAGCTAAGGGAGTGTCCGTGGGCATATCCGCGGAAGGCGAGACTCCCGTATATATAGCCTCCATGATGAACCGGCCCGAAATGGCGGCGGCGCTGATGGCAGCCGGAGCCGATGCGGGGCAGAAGTCCGGCGACGGCAAAACGCTGGCCCGGACCTGCCGGGACATGGGCTACGAGGCGGTGGCCAACGCGCTGGAGGGCAAGGCTCCCGGGGAATACGACCCAACGATCAGCGACAAGCTGAGATACGAATACGTCATCAGGGGCGTGCCCACGGCTTTTGAGACGGCCTGTGTGGTGAGCTGTCTGCAGGACAGCCTCTACAACGGTATGTTTGACTGGGAGTCGAAGGACGGAGACCTCTTTATCCACGTGACCTCCGCCCTGACCCAGAGCAAGGTCAACTCCAGAATGTCGGGCCTGTCCAGGACCGGTATCTTCAGGCTGGAGATGAACGGCCGGGACGAAAATACGGTGGTCCTGTCTTATGTAGATATTTGACCGGCTGACTGATTGACAAACCAAGGGCGCCTGTGATATAATTATAAAGAATGTGTCAGGAATATTCTGAGAGACCAATAGCTCTCTGTTTCTATGCTACTGGAGGAAAAAATGGCTAAAGAAAAATTTGAAAGAACGAAGCCCCATATCAACATCGGTACCATCGGTCACGTTGACCATGGCAAGACCACACTGACCGCTGCCATGACCGCAGTGCTGTCCACTAAGGGCTGGGCCAAGTATCAGCCTTACGACAAGATCGACTCCGCTCCCGAAGAAAGAGAGCGCGGCGTGACCATCAACATCTATCATGCCGAATACGAGACTGCCAACCGGCACTACGCTCACGTTGACTGCCCGGGCCACGCCGACTAC
>JAFZNQ010000028.1 GCA_017552965.1 Abditibacteriota bacterium
CATTCCCGGTGCCACGGCGCCGGCGACACCACCCACAGGGAGCCCTGGGCCTTCTCACAGGAAGCTCTGGAGATATTCCGCCGCTATGACAAGCTCCGCTATTCGCTGATGCCCTACATCTACGAAGAAGCGGAAAAATGCACCCGGACAGGCCTGCCCATGATGAGGGCCCTGTATCTGGAATACCCCGAGGACAGGAACGTGAGGACCATAGACGACCAGTATCTCTTCGGCGACAGTCTGCTCATAGCCCCGGTGCTGAAGCCCCTCTCGAAGAGCAAAACGAGAGACGTGTATCTGCCCAAGGGCGTGTGGTACGACTACTTCACCAAAGAAAAGCTCGACTCCTGCGGCATGTGGATAAAGAGGGACATAGACCTGGCCACCATGCCCATATACGTCAGGGAGGGCGCCGTACTCAAATACTGCTCTGCCGACACCCACCTGAAGGGCGGCATGGGAGAGATAATAAAGACGGAAAAGTGGTAAAAAGACGGGCGGCTTTCGGGAGACCGAAAGCCGCTTCTCATTGTCCGCGCCGTTACTCGGCGGCCCGCAGAAGGGTGACTCCGTCCACTCTCAGGGAGTCGGAGCCGGTTTTCCAGTGGACCCGCGCCTCAAACTGGGCCGCCTCCTTCCACTCAAAGGGGGCGTAAACAAAGGCCTGCTTCCCCACCGGGAGCATGCCGCGGTCCACGGAGATCTCGACGGCCTTGTCGTGGGAGCCGGCAGGCACTACGTCGGCGCTGCACACCTGGCCGCCGTCCCCCTTGTCGTCAAGCCGCATCAGGCTGAACACCGCCACGTAGCGGCCGGGCTCCAGAGGCATATAGGGGCCGTATATCACCGCTCCGTCCCGGCTCTCGCCGTGGACAGCCATCCTGTAGCCCACGCCCTCCTCCGTGGTATAGGTTTCGGAGGTGAGGGAGGGCAGCGAGCCCGCCTCGAAATGGGCCGCCTGCTCATAACGCCTGCCGCGGAAGCCTTCGGGGAGCCCCGTGAGGTCGAAGGCTCTGACCAGCACGCTGTATTCCTTGGTTTTCCCGTCAAAGTACGCCTTCAGGACGGCCCTGTCCTCCCGGGGGGCGAAGCCTATCTCCAGGGTCTCCTTTGCCCCGGGCCCGATGACGGCCCGCAGGGGTTCGCTCTCGGCCCCCTCCAGCTCAAACACCGCCTCCACAGGCTCCTCCGAAGCGTTGCGCACGGTAAAGGAAAGCGCGGCCCGGCCCCTTTCTGTGAGCATCACTTCGCCGGGGACGCTGAGGGCCAGCTTTTCCCTCTGCAGATATTCCTTTTCCAGGGCGGCTATCTCCTCGGCGCTGACGAAGACCCAGTCCTCCCCCAGCAGCTCCGCCACCCGTTTTACCACGGGGGGATTATAGCCCCAGTTGCACAGGAAGGCGTGGACAAAGGCCGGCTCCCCTTCCCGGACGCAGGCGAAGGCCCTGATCTCTTTGGCCATGTGCTGGGCCGCATATTCCCGGCCGGCCACGGAGGTGTCCCAGGTAGTGGCGGAACGCAGCACGGGGACGCCTCCCGCCGTGAGGAACAGGCTGTCGCCGTAGCGGGACACGTTTCTGAAATAGTCGGGGAAAAGGCCACTGAGCCAGGGGAGCCCCGCGGCCATGACGCCTATCTCCTTTTCGGTCACGTGCATGGGGAAGAGGACTCTCAGGTCCATTTTGCGCATATATCTTTCGGTCAGCTCCAGAAAGCCGCCGAATACCCGTCCGCTGTCCGTGTATCTTTCGCCGTAATCGGCGGGATAGGTGTAGCCCACGCCGGACACGGCGGCGCCGAAGGTGTCGTTGTCGGTGGCCGTGGAATAATAGTAATCCATGATGTCCGGGAACATGACTCCGGACAGGGGCGACACGGTCCAGGTGATGGGGACGGCCCCCCTTTCCTTCATTCCCCACAGACGGGGCCAGTTGTCGGAGCTTATCACCGGGAGATTGTCCCCGTCGGACATGGTAAAGGCGACGTAGCGTTTGCCGTAGTCCAGGGTCAGCTTCCGGGGATCCTTCTGCCTGAGGGGCGTCCTGCGGGTGCCGGAATGGACGGAATAATTGTTGCCTCCGGCAGAGCCTGTCAGAAAGTGCCCGTATTTGGCGAAGAGACTCACTCCGGCGTGCTCGCCGATGCCCACGTCGGTCCCGGCCCAGGGGTAGCCCAGTATGGGGGTATTGGCGGGAAGCCGGGCCAGAAGGGTGTTGACAAAGGCCAGCTCCTCCTTCGGCGCCGAAACGGATGTGGCGCCGTCTATCCTGCCCGGTATCCAGAACACGAATATCCTGTGCTGCACCAGATAGTCCCGGGTATTGAAGACCCCCGTGTGGAGGCACGAGGCCGCGTGATGATACATCCGGTCCCACAGGTTTTCCAGGGCCCAGTAATAGGGCTGGGCGTTGTTCTCGAACATGCCCCGCATATCCAGCGTCACCGGCAGCTCAAACCTCCGGGCCAGCCTCGGGGAGCATATCAGGCAGCCGTTTACCGAGGCGTACATGGTAGCGGCGTTGACGGTGGCGGGGATGCACCTGTCCGTGACCACGGCGCCCTCGTAGCTCCCCTTGAATCTGCGCAGTGCCTCTTCGGGGGTCAGCCAGGTCACGGAATCTATATCCCCCCGCTGTTTCATCCAGTCGAGCCAGCGGTTTTCCGCCGCGTCGTTCTTAGCGCACAGATACAGCCGGGGGGTCTCCCTGTTCACCAGCCCCTGCAGGCCGG
>JAFZNQ010000029.1 GCA_017552965.1 Abditibacteriota bacterium
ACGGGCAGAGGACTCACCTCTGCCCGTGACGCTGTTTCTTCACTCACCCTGCCCCGTCAGTAATACATTTCCATATACTCGGTCAGGCTGCTGATCACGCGCTCCATGGCCTTTTCCCTGGCGCCGCCGAATATAGGCAGGGGCGGCAGCAGATTGCCTATGTCGGGCCCCTGGGTGTTGATGTAGCCGCTCAACAGGGCCTCCTCTATCAGCAGGCGGGTGCGTTCTTCGTTCAGGCGCTCCTCGCGGATTATCCGGGCCAGGGCCTGCTCTCTCTCCTCTTCCACAAACTCCCGCCAGGCCTCGGGCGAGCAGCCCTTGTTGCTCAGCTCGGCGATGAACTTGTTGATCAGCTCCAGCTTGCTCTTCAGCAGAGGCGACGCCTTGATCTGCCTCTCGATGTTGGCCTTGAGCTCCCGGTTCTTGTTTTCGTCCGCGCCCAGCTGCCTGATGAGACCCATGATGTAGCTGATGTCTATGTCGTCGTGCCTGAGTATCTCCAGCTCAAAGACCAGGTCGTCCCCGATGTCCGCCGGGTCTTCCTTTTGCTCCCTGAGGCTGCGGTAGATGTCCAGATATTCGCTCTGATAGTCCTGCAGCTCGCCCTGCGTCAGCAGGGCCTTGCCTTCAAATTCCTCAAAGGCGGACAGGGTGACCATGAGCCGCCGTATGCTGCTGAACAGGCTCACAAACTCCTTTTTCGCTTCGTTGGTCATGATGGCTCTGAGCGGCAAGGGAAAATCGCTCCGCATGCGGCTGCAGGCTTCGGCGTAGGAGGCGTAATAATCCCCGAAGGGCCGGATAAGGATGCTCACCTCCGAATCGGGGTTGCTGTAGCAGGCCACCGCTTCTTCCACCTCATGGGTCAGGTTGCGGTAGCAGATGATGTTGCCAAAGGGCTTGTTCGAGTCCCAGATGCGGTTGGTGCGTGAAAAGGTCTGTATCACCTTGTGCATGTAGAGCTTCTTGTCTATCCACATGGTGTTGAGGCACTTGGCGTCAAAGCCGGTGAGAAACATGTCGCACACCACCAGCAGGTCTATCTCCCTGTTTTTCATGCGGCGGCTGATGTCCTTGTAATAGCTGTCAAACCGGCCCCGGTCGGTGGAAAAGTCCGTGCCAAACATGCAGTTGTAGTCGCTGATAGCCTCATTGTCCAAAAACTCTCTCGGGGTCACGTCCAGGTTGGTGGTGGATATATCTCCCAGGTCGTCATAGTCATCCTCATCGGGGTTGGCCTCAAAGGAGAAAATGGCGGCTATCTTCAGCGGCACTCCCTGCTCGGCGGCATACTTTTTGAGCATCCGGTAATATATGATGCACGACTTGACGCCGTCGGTGGCCAGAATGGCGTTGAAGCGGCGCTTGCGGGTCTTCGTAGCGTAGTTGGCGATGATGTCATTGGATATCATAGCCATGCGCCAATTCGCTTCCCAGGCGCTCTGCCTGTCAATGCCCTGCACCTCCACGTCCGTCAGATCCTCCACGTGCTTTTTCACCGTCTTGATGTAGTCCACCTTGAAGGGCAGCACGTTTTCGTCATTGATGGCGTCATTGATGGTGTAGGCGTGGAGCTTGGCGCCGAATTGGAGGGCGGTGGTCATGCCTTCGGGGTCCGCCCCGGCAGGCCGGATGATGGGAGTGCCAGTAAAGCCAAAGATGTAGTAGTTCTTAAAGTGACTGGTGATCAGCTTGTGCATCTCGCCGAAGTGGGACCTGTGGCACTCGTCAAATATGATCACTATATGCCGGCCATACACCTTGTCTTGCGGGTTTGTCTTGATGAACCGGGTGAGCTTCTGTATGGTGGTGACGATTATTTTGTCGCTGTCTTTATCCAGCTTTTCTTTCAGAGCCGCCGTATTGTCGGTGCCGTCGGCGGCTCCCTGCTGAAACTTGTCATATTCCTGCATGGTCTGGTAGTCCAGGTCCTTGCGGTCCACCACAAAGAGCACCTTGTCTATAAAGGGCAGCCCCACCGCCGCGCGGGCGGTATGAAAGCTGGTGAGGGTCTTGCCGGAGCCGGTGGCGTGCCAGATATAGCCGCCGGACTTTTTGTCCGGAGCGTTGCCGGGATCCAGAGCCGCCTGAGCCCGCAGGTCCTCTGTCCACTGACGGTCGCCGTAGAGGTCCTCCCTGTAGGCCTTGTTTATCTTGTTCAGCACGGCCTCGCTGGCGCATATCTGATAGGGGCGCATGACCATCAGCTCGTCCTTCACCGTGAGGATACAGTAGCGGGTGAGCACCGAGAGCAGGGTCTGCGGCTGCATGAAGGTGGCGGTAAAGTCCATCAGGTCCTTGATGGGATTGTTGGTCCTGTCCGCCCAGAAGGAGGTGAACTTGAAGCTGCTACCCGCCGCTCCGGCGCCGCCGCCGGATATATGCTGCTGGCGGGTGGTATTGGAATAATACTTGGTGAGGGTGCCGTTGGATATGATGAATATCTGGGCGTACTCATACAGGCCGCAGCCGGACCAAAAGCTCTCCCGCTTGTAGCGCTTGATCTGATTGAAGGCCTGGGTCAGGTCCACGCCCCGCTTTTTCAGCTCCACGTGCACCAGGGGCAGCCCGTTGATCAGCACGGTCACGTCATAGCGGTTTTGGTGTGAGCCCTCGGCGGTGTATTGGTTGATCACCTGCAGGGAGTTGCGGCCGAGGTCCTGCTTGTCTATGATGTAGATGTTCTTTACGTCTGAGCCGCCTATCCGCCTGCCCTGGTCCAGAGTCAGCGAGTAATACCAGTCCTTCTGCAGCCTGCGGGCCTTGTCCACCACGTCGTCTCCCGCCGGGGCAAGATATTCCCGCAGCAGCCGGCTCCACTCGCCCTCGGTAAAGCGTATGTCGTTGAGGGCCTCTATCTG
>JAFZNQ010000030.1 GCA_017552965.1 Abditibacteriota bacterium
AAGATGCAGGTTTTCCCGGAGCGTAAAACGGCCTCTCGCCCCCCTCCTCTTCAACTCGTCCGCATATCCTTCCAGAGCGCAGTGCAGCTCTTCGTCAAACAGTATGGCCGCAAACAGCCGCATATCGATCCTCCCGGCGGCGCTGCGTGCGCCGGCGCTCTGCCGCGCCCCGCCGCCACTCCATTATAACATACTTTCCGCCGGGGTTTTCGCTTCGCCTTTGTCCCGTTCAATATCCTGTCATTTCGGAGAAGGGATGCCTTTCGCGGGCGCGTTGCGCCCGCGAAAGGCATAATAAAAATATTGTGCCTCGGCAGGCGCAGCGCGCCTGCCGAGGCACACTAACGCGAGCCAGTATCAGCGTGGTGGATGGGGCGCAGCCTCTTCTGCGACCGGGCGGTCCGTTTTCCTCTGCAAAGCCGCAGGCTTTGCGCGGAAAGGCGCGTTGCGGCAGGCCGAAAGGCCTGCCGCAACGCTTTATTATTTATTCCTTTGCGGCGGCGCGGAAATGATCAGAGCTGCCGACACTGTGACGAACACGCGCATTTATTTGTAAGAGGGTTCCTTTCTCTGGTCGGCGTTGAAATCCCAGGCGAGTAAGCGGCAGACGCCTTGCTTTTTGTTCAATTCATAACCCACACCATTGTACCACACAACAGAAGCGCGGGATTTTTGGTGGTTTGGAACATCGATCTCTATGCCATCTATATTTCTGTCACACTCTTCTTTTGTCAGCTTGATCTTCCAATGAGTCAGACAGCCGTTAGGATATTCTATTCTTGCAATGTTGTCGGTCAGCATTCGTCCGGACATTTCCTTGTCGGCACGCTTTGCCTCATAAGGATAATCTGCTCCGGTAAACGGCTTGACATAGTAATCCGAAACGCGCTTCCCACCTTCAAAACTGACATAATCAACTCCGCCGTTGCTTAATACCACATATCCATTGCCGCTTCTCGTCACATCCAGAAAGCTTCTCCGGGCAGACACCCAGACAGTTTTGCCTCCGTCTTTAAGGACTTCCAGGTTGTCCAGATAAACTGCTCCTTTAAAGCGATAAGTCTTGTTTTCATACTCACGGGCCTGATCCGAAATATCATACGTATCCAAAGAAAAGCCATCGCTCAAAACCCTGTGATCGACCAGCGCATGTTTTTTTGCAAAGAGAGAATCATCATCGAGATACAGCCGGGTAAAATAATCAATATGCTTATTCCTGATATCATCATAATAGGCCACTATACCCTGCTCATGTTCACGATCATAATATAAATCGTGTTCATACTCGGTATAAGTGTCGTATTCCATTATAAAGGTAGAATATATCCTGATATCCGGAATATGCTTGGGCAGTGCTTCCTTGTAACTGTATATGTCGAGCTTGTGGCCCATTGAGTCCGTTCCGATAGAGACCACTCCCGTTTTCAGACTGCCTCCCCCGGATTCAACTGAAAAAACGCCAGTCGTCAGCAAAAACGCAGCAGATATAAAGCATATAGCTGCAACAACAAATAACCTGGTCATTTTACTCAACATCCTCCCATGTAAAACAATATTCATCTAATTTGTCTCCTGATACGGTCTTTTCTTGTCCGCTCGAATCATAATAAACTAACTTCAGATACTTCCTTGCAAACTCCGTTTTAGTGAAACACATAGCAGAACCGCAGCTTGCATCACAATAAAAGGCGTTTACCGTATTGATATAATGAAGATTAAATCCTGAATCAACACGTGTTCCGCCTTGGTACTCGCTGGACATTTGACCTATTCCTACATCAATAGGCGGGTTGCTGCTTATAACCTCCCCTTGGTAAATAATAACATATTCATTTTGATCATTAAGCCCCTCGTAATTATTCGGCCTGACACGGAGTTCACCAGATGCCAATCCCATAACAGCGCATAGTTTGTTAATAAAATCAGACCATGCGTTACACCTGCCGTCACGGCAATGTATCAACAATTCTGCGGTGTCTATGTTGAATTGTCTTGCTTCCGTTCCCCAATATTTAAACGCGTCGCCGCCGTCTTCCCTTATGAGATGCAGGCTCCGGACCTTTTCCCACACAGCATTTCTCACATCGCTGTCTGTACTCAGCCCTCTTGCCGCTCCGCAGCTCAGATCCACCAGAGTGTGATAGGGTATAGGAACGGACGTCACGTCTCCGCGGATAGCATACACCTTGTGCTTCGTCTCGCCTATATCAATGGCGCTGCCCCCGTTTATCGGGATCAGCCTCCAGCGAATACGGACGTCCTTGCAATAGACGGCGTTGAACATGCTTCCCTGAAAGCCGCTTCCGTCTATCACCCCGTTTGAATCGGTAAAGGTCGAAACGGACACGTTCAGCATCCCGTTATCCGCAACGGCGTTCAGATAATAATCCGAAGGAGAGTAGGTCACCTGGTCGCCGTGGCTGATCTTTACGTTCTGAATAACAAAGTAGCCGCCGGTCCTGTAAAGGAGAGGCCTGTTCACGTCGGTATAAGTAACGGGGCCTGGCTTGTCATCTGCCTCGCCGTCATACGGAGAAGAGTTGTCCTGCCACTCCACAGCATCATACAGAGCATAGCTGCCGGTCCACCAGCCGCTGAGGTCACCGTCAGTATTTGTGCCGCCGTTTACCTGTCTCACAGCAAAGCCGCCCTCCGACTGCAGCTTCTTGACAGCAAGGATCTGTGTCATTCCGCCAGCTGTCGCTTTGAGAGAGATCACATACTGCCTTGCATTTATATCGCCGGCCGGTTTTTTAAAGTATATGTATTGAGGAGCGGTCGCTGCGCTCCAGGTCTTTGTGTTGGCTGCCCCGGTGATCACTGACTGACAGGCGCTGTCTTCATACAGACAGGAATCGGTCCCTTCCCACTCCACGCTTATGGACAAACAGGAAAGATTGGGCAGAGGCGAAGGAGAATAGGTCAGACTGATGGGAACAGCCGTATTATTATTACATGGGAGTATTCTGGCCTGCTCGGTAAAATCGACTATATACAGCTTGTAATCAAAAGACCCATTAGTATCTGCCACGGTGCCGCTGCAGCCCTCGGGGACCTCGCCCAAATCATAATAACTGCAGGTTATATCATATTTGTCCACAGGAGCCCTGTAATAATTTCGGGTGAGTACCCTGTAAGGAGCAAAGCTGTAGCGTGTAGTCTCGTATGCGTGAGGATAAACAGGATCGCCGTTGAAGGAATACCGATACTCGCTGTCAAGACTGAAAGGGGTGTAATAATTGTTTAAGACAGAATAATCGGTGTCTGCAAAATTAACAAGCTCATCCGTATTGCCGTCCCTGGGGATGACCAGATTGTAATGTCCGTTGTCAGATGACACTTTAAGTCCGGCAAAAGAAGTGAACTTTTGGTCCAGCGGCCAGAACAGATCGCCGCTATAAGGCAGACAAATAAACACGCCTCTCGCTATTTTTTCTGCCAAAGTGCCCGAGGGCCCCGGCTGAACAGGAGAATACTCGGCGTAAGGCTGCAGCTGACACCAAGCGCACACCTGCAGCAAAAATGTCAGCGCAACGGCCAAGCCTATCGCCGGAACTTTCGGCGGACCGTGTTTTAGCTTTTTATCATAATACAGTTTCATCTTTGGCCTCCGTCAAATAGTATTTAGCTAATTATATAATATTCTCATTTTTTTGTCAAGCGTCACATTGTTTTTTTGCAGAAAATCCCGGGGCTTGCGGCTTCCTCTCCGGCGCTCCGCCTTTGTCCCGTTCATCACTAACATCATATCGGCGACAAGCCGCCCCGCGTCATCTCGGCGGTGAGGGCAAAGGGCACTCACCGGTAAGATATCCCGAACAACAGAGCCGCCTGCCCCCGCCACTGTCAGACCCACAGGGACAAAGTGATCGTCCACCCGCGAGGAGGCATCCTGCCGCAGGAAAAATTGCTTTGGGCGGGCGCGGGAGCGCCCGCCCAAAGCAATTAATAATTGTGATGCGTCGGCAGGCGCAGAGCCCCTGCCGACGCATCACAAACGCGCACCGAGATGACGAGAAGAACTGTCTCAACCGGCGAAATGACTGGGCCCCCGCAAAATCGTGAGATGTTGTGGGGTATAATGACGGGGTCCCGACCGCCGGTGCTCCTCTCCGCCTTATACGGCCCCCCGGCCTACGGCCGTCGGTGCCCCCACAGACCACCCCAAAAAATCTGCGATTTTTAGGGGACCCCGGGATCTCTTACCGGTGAGGGCGTTCTGCCCTCACCGCCGAGATGACGCGGGGTTCCACCGGGATGACGCGGGATTGGCAGGATGACGCGGAGGGGTGCGCCGGGATGACGTGTCTCCGCCCGCCGGGGAGGGCCTGAAAAAATATATATATTTTTTTCGGGCTCAGGGCAAAAGCCCTCCCGATTGTGTTAAAATACTTATGAACCGCGACAGCGGAACAGTATATTGACTGCGAGGTTAGTTATGTCATTAGATTCAACCCTCTATACCCTCAGGCAGAGTATAGAGGCGTCAAAGGAAGCGAACAGCGCTCCCGTCCGGCGGATCATGCTGGAAATAGGCTTTGCCAAGGGCTTTATGGACGCTCTGGGCAAGCCCGAATGGTCGGAAGTGATAGCCTCTGCCTGCTCCGAGCTGACGGACGCTCTGGGCAAGGGCTGCATTTCCTGCGACGCGGTCGGCAGGGTGGAAGACATCCTGGCGCCCATAGGCAAGGAGGCCAAGAACTACAAGGTGCACTGTCTGGGCCACGCCCATATAGACATGAACTGGATGTGGTCCTGGCCCGAGACTGTGAACAACGCCCACGACACCTTTTACACCGTGGACAAGCTCATGGACGAGTTTCCCTCAGCCAAATTCGGCCAGAGCCAGGTGTCTCTCTACAAGGCCATGCAGGACCACTTCCCCGCCCTGGCGGACAAGATACGCAAGAGGATCAAGTCCGGCAACTGGGAGTGCACTGCCTCCAACTGGGTAGAAGGCGAAAAGAACAACGTGGCCGGCGAATCCCTGGCCCGCCATATGCTCTACAGCCGCCGCTATCTGAAAAAGTATTACGGTCTGGAGCCCGAGGACGTAAAGGTGGACTGGTCCGCCGACATATTCGGCCACGCCTCCACCATCCCCTCCATCATGACCAAGGGCGGAGTCACCCGCTACTATCACTCCCGCCCCTACGATCAGCCCGACCTCTTCATATGGAAGTCAAAGGACGGCAGCGAGCTGCTGGCCCTCCGGGATCCCGGCGGCTACAGCGGCGACATCGACCAGAGCATGTTTGACTGCTTCAACGCCCACATCAAGAACAATCACGGGTTCGGAGTCCGTGACTTCATGTGGTGCTACGGCTGGGGCGACCACGGCGGCGGCCCTACCAGAGCCCAGATCAAAAAGCTCATAGAGTTCAAAGACTATCCCATTCTGCCTCAGGTGGACTTTTCCACCAGCAACGAATACTATTCCGCTATAGAAAACACCGTGGACCGGGCCAAGCTCCCCGTCATAGAGGAGCAGCGCAACTTCGTGTTCGAAGGCTGCTACACCAGCCAGGCCAACGTGAAATACGCCAACCGCATCTCCGAGGCAGAGCTGCCTTCTGCCGAGACTCTGGCGGTCCTGGCGGGAGCCGTGTCCGGCTACGAATATCCCCAGGCCCTTTTTGAAGACGCCTGGCAGCGGATGCTGTTCAGCCAGTTCCACGACATATTCCCCGGCTCCGGCGTGCGGGCCACCTACGCCTACGCTCAGCACAATTTCCAGGAGGTCATGACAGCCACCTCCTCGGTGAAGAATCAGGCCATACGCCTCATCAGCCAGAATATTGACACGGCCTCTCTGGTGGCCGGAGCCAAGGCCGGCAAGATAGGCGACGACCTGGGCGCGGGGGCTGCGGAGCACGGCAGGCAGATGTCCGGCTATACCGTTATGCCCCACCCCGGCTGCAACACTCTGGCCTATGACTCCTTCGGCGCCACCACCCTGGGGCTTTCCGGCGAGGGCGCCGCTCCCATCCTGGTTTACAACCCCAAGCCCTGGAAGCGCTCCCAGACGGTCCACGCCAAGGTGTGGAACAAGCAGGCCGACCGCAACAACGTATTTGCCTACGACGCCTCGGGCAGCAAGGTCAAATGCCAGCACATAGAGCGCTGCGGCTACAACGGCCACTACTACGATGACTTCGTCTTCGAGGCCAAAGACATCCCCGCTCTCGGCTACAAGGTCTATGTCTTCGACACGGGCGACTCCATCGAGGCCGACCCCAACGCCCTGTCCATCAAGAGCGACGTGGGCGACAAGTTCCTGCGGGGCGACGGACAGCCTCCCATGAACGGCGAATACATCATCGAAAACGAATATCTGAAGGTCACTGTGGACGCGGTCAGCGCCTCGGTGGTCAGCGTCATAGACAAGGAGACCGGCTTCAACTACGTGAAGCCCGGCTGCAAGCTGGGCCTGGTGGAATATCAGGAAGAGACTCCCAACAACATGCCTGCCTGGAACCTGTCTCCCGTCAAGACCCGCAGACCTCTTGCGGACGGCAATTTCCGCATCCTGAAGAACGGGCCCAACCTCATCACCCTGAGGGCGGAATTCAAGGTCAACAAGTCCTTCGTGGCGGTGGACACCAGCCTGACCAAGGGCAGCCGCAAGGTGGACTTCACCGTGCGCACCCGCTGGTTTGAGATAGGCGACGGCCAGAAGGGCATCCCCACCCTGCGGGCCTACTTCCCCACGGGCTTTGCGGGCGGCAAATTCCGCTACGAGATCCCCTTCGGCTACGAGGAGAGAGAGCAGTCCGCTCAGGAGATCCCCGCTCTGAAGTGGGTCAGCCTGTCCGACGACAAGCACAGCGTGACCCTGGTCAACAAGGCCAAGCACGGCCACCGCTGCCAGGACGACACTCTCAGCCTGACCCTGCTCCGGTCCAGCTACGCTCCGGATCCCTATCCCGAGACCGGCGACCACGAGATCGAATACTCTGTGGTGTTTGACAACAAGCCCTTTGACGTCACCCGCGCAGTGCGGGAAGGCGAGAACTTCAACAATCCTCTGACTCCGGTGTCGGCCCCCGTTCAGGCAGGCTCGCTGCCGGCGGAAAAGAGCTTTGGCAGCATCCTCTCCGACAACGTCAACGTGGCGGCCATCAAGAAGACCGAAGACGGCTCCGGGACCCTCATCCGCATCTATGAACTCTGCGGCAGGGACGGCCGGGTACAGATAGACGTTTCGGGCATCTGCCCCGGCGCTGCGGCGGCTTACGAGGCGGACATGCTGGAAAGACAGGCAGACACGAGCACGGCCGTGGTGGAAAAGGGCATCCTGTCCCTGGACCTGAAGGCCTGGGCCAACACTACCGTGATTATAAAATAAGGATACGAACATGTCATTAGATTCTACATTATATACTCTGAACAAGTATATAGACACGGTCAAGACCGACAAGTATTCCGGGCTTGGCAAGATAATGTTTCAGCTGGATTTTGCCAAAAACTTTATGCGGGCCATAAAGAAAGACAAGGAATGGACCCCCATACTGGAAAAGGCCGCCGAGCTGACCGGCCGGATAGCCGGTGAAGGCGGACAGGATTACGGCGAAGTCCTGGAAATCCTGGCGCCCATAGGCCGGGAAGCCAAGACCTACAAGATACACTGCATAGGCCACGCCCATATAGACATGAACTGGATGTGGTCCTGGCCCGAGACGGCCAACGACGCCCACGACACCTTTTACACCGTGGACAAGCTCATGGACGAGTTTCCCGAGGCCAAGTTCAGCCAGAGCCAGGTGTCTCTCTACAAGGCCATGCAGGACTATTTCCCCGCGGTGGCGGACAAGATACGCAAGAGGATCAAGTCCGGCAACTGGGAGTGCACAGCCTCCAACTGGGTGGAGGGCGAAAAGAACTGCGCCTCCGGCGAAGCCCTGTGCCGCCATATGCTCTACAGCCGCCGCTATCTGAAGAAGTATTATGATCTGGAGCCCGAGGACGTAAAGGTGGACTGGTCCGCCGATATCTTCGGCCATGCGGCCACCATCCCCTCCATCATGACCAAGGGCGGAGTCACCCGGTATTATCACACCCGGCCCTACGACAAGCCCGACCTGTTCATCTGGAAGTCCAAAGACGGCAGCGAGCTGCTGACCCTCCGGGATCCCGGCGGCTACAACGGCAACATAGACAAGAGTGTCTTTGACTGCTTCTGCCGCTACATCTCTGGCTGCTTTGAGCAGGGAGTCCGTGACTTCATGTGGTGCTACGGCTGGGGCGACCACGGCGGCGGCCCCACCAGAGTGCAGATCAAGAACCTGCTGGAATACAGAGACAATTATCCCATCCTGCCCCGGATAGATTTTTCCACTGCCGACGAGTATTATTCGGCCATAGAAAACTCCGTGGACAAGAGCAAGCTGCCCGTCATAGAAGAAGAGCGCAACTTCGTGTTTGAGGGCTGCTACACCAGCCAGGCCAACATCAAATACGCCAACCGCTACAGCGAGATAGAGCTGCCCTCTGCGGAGACCCTTTCCCTCATAGCCGGCAAGGCTGCGGGGACCGAGTATCCTCAGGAGCAGTTCGAAGCGGCGTGGCAGCGGGCCCTGTTCAGCCAGTTCCACGACGTGTTCCCCGGCTCCGGCGTGAGGGCCACATACAATTACGCCCAGGGTTCCTTCCAGGAAGTGATGACCACCACCTCCGCCGCTCAAAACCAGAGCTTCAGAGACCTGGGAGCCCGGCTGGCCACCAAGACCCTGGTGGACAAGGCCAAGGCCGGCAGCATCGGCGATTCCTTCGGCGCAGGCACGGCAGAGCACGGCAAGCTGCAAAGCGGCTTTGCCACCAGCCCCTCGCCCGCGACCAACACCCTGCAGTATGACGCCTACGGCCCCACCACCGCGGGCATGTCCGGCGACAGCGCCGCTCCCATCCTGGTTTACAACCCCAAGCCCTGGAAGCGGTCCGAGCTGGTCACCGTCAAGGTGTGGAACAAAAAGCTGGACGTGAACAACGTGTTCGTGTATGACGAGGCGGGCAACAAGGTCAGGGCTCAGTTCGTGGACCACTGCGACTTTTATTGGTTCCACAAATACGACGCCTTTGTGTTCGAGGCCAAAGACATCCCCGCTCTGGGCTACAAGGTCTTCGTGGTGGATACCGGCGACAGCATCGAAGCGGACCCCGACGACCTCAAGTGCTACACCGACGTGGGCGACAAGAGCTTCCGCGGCGACGGACAGCCCCCCATGGACGGCTGCTACACTCTGGAGAACAAGTATCTCCGGGTCAAGGTGCACGCCCCCAGCGCCTCTCTGGTCAGCGTCATAGACAAGGAGACCGGCTTTGAATACGTGAAGCAGGGCGCCAAGCTGGGCGTGGTGGAATATCAGGTGGAGGCCCCCAACGGCATGCCCGCCTGGAATCTGTCCCCCATCAAGACCCGCAAGCCTCTCGAAGACGGCAACTTCAGGATATTCAAAAACGGGCCCAATCTGGTGACCATCAGAGCCGAGTTCAAGGTAGAGGACTCCGTGGTGTGTCTGGACACCTCTCTCGGCAAGAACTCCCGCAAGGTAGATTTCGTCTGCCGCACCCGCTGGTTCGAGGTGGGCGACGGTCAGAAGGGCATCCCCACCCTGCGGGCCTACTTCCCGGCCAACTTCATGGGAGGGGCTCTGCATTACGAGATACCCTTCGGCGCCATGGAGAGGATACAGTCGGCCCAGGAGGTCCCCGCTCTCAAGTGGATGAACCTCTCCGGCAAGGACAAGTCCGTCACTCTGGTGAACCGGTCCAAATACGGACACCGGTGCCAGGACGACACCATCAGCCTGACTCTGCTCCGGTCCAGCTACGCTCCGGATCCCTATCCCGAGATGGGCGACCACGAGATAGAATACAGCATGGTGTTTGACGACAAGGCCTACGACCCGGTCAAGGCCGTGAGAGACGGCGAAGACTTCAACAACCCCGTGAAGATAGTGTCCGTGCCCGTTCAGGACGGCGACCTGCCCACCTGCAAGAGCTTTGGCGCTGTCCTCACCGACAACGTGAACATAGCCGCCCTGAAGCCCTGCGAAAGCGGCGAGGGCATGGTGATCAGGCTCTACGAGCTCTGCGGCAAGGACACCAAGGCAGAGATCTGCCTGTGCGGACTGGCCGAAGACGCCAAGACCGCATACGAAGCGGACGTGCTGGAGCGGCCTCTGCCCGCAAACACCGCCGCCATCGAAGGCGGCAAGCTCACGGTAGAGCTGAAGGCTTACAGCAACACCACGGTCATCATCAAATAGACCCGGCATGGGTGAAGCGCAGTAATATAGTGATCGGGTACACACCGAAGCGCCGTATTACTGCACTTCTTTTTATATAACTACATCGGAGAAATATCATGGAAAAAAGGGCTATCCTGCCTATATCAAATCAGGTATTTTCGAAGCTGAATCAGATACAGCAGCGCTATTCGGACCTGCGGTATGAGAAGCTGTGCGAAGTGCCTATGCAATACACAGAGCTGAAGGACATCCACTACAGACAGGCGCCTCTCGGGGAGCCGGGAGTGGAGTTCGCCGACGCCCCCAAGGGCACCAAGTGGGGCGGAGACTGGATCACCGCCTGGTTCTGCGGCAGCTTCACGGTGCCGGCGGCGGCCGCCGGACGCAAGCTGTTCGTCCGGGCCAACACGGACGGCGAATCCCTGTTCATAGCCAACGGGGAATACAAGGGAGTCTTTGACGTCAATCATCCCGTGCGTCTGGTGACCCTCTGCGCCCGGGAAGGGGAAAAGATAGACCTGGCCTTTGAGGCCTATTCGGGCCACTTCTGCCCCAACTGCATGCCCACGGACGCCCCCACCTACGTTCAGGACAAGTGCAAGACCTTCGGCGGCACCGAGCTGCTGCTGGAACGGGAGGACGTCAGCGAGTTCGTCTATGACTTCATGACCCTGCGGATGCTGCTCACTGCCATGGACCCCAACTCCCTCAGAAGAAACGTGATCCTGCGGGAGCTGGTGAAGGTGTACAACATAGTGGACATGTATCCCGACGAAAAGGGCGAAGCCTCCTGGCGCCCCAAGCTGCGGCAGGCTGACGCCATCCTGAAGGAGCAGCTGTCCAAAAAGAACGGCGACACCATGCCCTATATGGGCATAGTGGGCCATTCCCACATGGACACGGCCTGGCTGTGGCCCTCCCGGGAGACCTGGCGCAAGTGCGCCCGCACCTTCTCCTCGGCCCTGAGCCTCATGGACGAATATCCCGAGTTCATCTTTGTCCAGTCCTCCCCGGCCCAGACCGAGAAGATCAAGGACCTGTATCCCTCCATATTTGAGGGCATACAGAAGAGAGCCGCCGAGGGCCGCTACGAGTCCAACGGAGGAATGTGGGTGGAGCCCGACTGCAACATACCCTCCGGCGAAGCCCTGGCCCGTCAGCTCATCATGGCCCAGAAATACACCATGAAGTGGTTTGGCTACAAGGCCAACACTCTGTGGATGCCCGACGTGTTCGGCTACAGCGGCTCCCTGCCCCAGCTCCTGCAGCTGGCGGACATGCCCTATTTCTGCACCACCAAGATAGCCTGGAACGACACCACCCGCCATCCCTATGACACCTTCACCTGGAAGGGCATAGACGGCACCTCGGTGCTGTCCCACTTCAACATCATACACTGCTGGCCCAGCCCCGACACCTTCATAGGCACCTGGAACAACCTGAAGAACAAGGACAATCAGGACCGGCGGCTGGTCTCCTACGGCTACGGCGACGGAGGCGGCGGCCCTATGGCGGAGATGATAGAGGTGGCCCGGCGCTGCGCCGACCTGGAAGGCTGCCCCACCTCCTCCCACACCACCGTGGGAGCCTTTATGGACTCCCTGGCCGAAAGGGAAGAGCCCTTCCCCGTCTGGTCCGGCGAGCTGTATCTGGAATGCCACAGAGGCACCCTCACCTCCATATCGGCCATCAAGAAGAACAACAGGCGCGCCGAGTTTGCCCTGAGGGCGGCGGAACTGGCCGGAGTCATCGCCGAGATGAAGACCGGAGCCGCCTATCCCGCCGACAGGCTGGAGGAAATGTGGAAGACCCTCCTCATGAACCAGTTCCATGACATTCTGCCCGGCTCCTCCATCAAAGAGGTCAACGACCAGGCCATAGCCGAGGTGGGCGAAGTCATACAGGGAGCCGACGCCATTACGAAGGGCGCCCTGACAGAGCTGTCCTCCCCCTGCGAGGACTCCCTGAGCCTCTTCAACACCCTCAGCTGGCCCAGAGAGGGCGAGATAGTCCTGGAGTCCGCACCCGAGGGCATGGTGCCCGCCGACGGCAGCTGCTGCCAGCGTATAGAGGGCATAGACGGCAAGTCCCGCCTGGCGATCTGCGGCCCCTCCGTTCCCGGCATGGGAGCCGCCGACATAGCCCTCAGGAAGGGCGACGCGGCCTTTGCCTCTCCCTTTGTCTGCTCCGGCAGCGTAGTGGAGACCCCCTTCGCCACTGTCACCTTTGACGACAACGGAGCCATCTGCTCCTTCATAGACAAACCTTCCGGCAGAGAGCTGGTCCCCGAGGGCGGCCTGCTGAACTCCTTCATGTCCGGCGAGGACGTGCCCGAAGCCTGGGACAACTGGAACATAGACGTGGACCAGGCCAACAAGATGAGCCCGGATTACTCGCTCATCTCTTCGGAGACCGTGGCGGACGGCCCTCTGCAGCTGCGCATCCGCAACCGCTGGAAGGTGGCCGGCGCCTCCTATATAGATCAGGACATAGTGTTTCACTCCGCCACTCCCAGAGTGGACTTTGACACCAGGGTGGACTGGCACGAAAAGCACACCCTGCTGAAGGCCTCCTTTGACCTGGACATACTGTGCGACAATTCCAGGAGCGAGATACAGTACGGCTTTGCCGAAAGGCCCACTCACAAGAACCAGCTGGACGACGTGGCCCGGTTTGAGGTGTGCAACCACAAGTGGAGCGACCTCAGCGAGACCGGCTTCGGCTGCGCTCTCATCAACGACTGCAAGTACGGCCTCAGCGCGGAGGAAAAGAACCTGTCCCTCACCCTGCTGAAATCGGGCACCCATCCCGACCCCAGGGGAGACAACGGCGAACACTTCTTCCGCTATGCCCTGCTGCCTCACGGCGCTTTCTCGGCAGAGAGCGTCATCCGCCCCGCCTACGAGTTCAACGAGGCCCCCGTGGAAACGCCGGGCGTCCGGGCAGAGGCGGCGGGGCTGCTCTCCGTGAGCAAGCCCAACGTGATCGTGGAAGCAGTCAAGAAGACCGAGGACGGCAGCGGCATCACCGTCCGCATGTATGAGGCCGAGAAGACCGGCGTCTGCTGCGACCTTGAGTGCGGCTTTGACTTTGCCTCCGCCAGCATCACCAACCTGCTGGAGGAAGAGCTGGAGCCCGCCGCCGCCGACGGCCGCACGGTGCATCTCTCCTTCCGGCCCTTTGAGATCAAGACGCTGGTATTCCGGCTCTGACAGACACACGGGGCTCCGGCAACGGAGCCCCGAAAGGATATATATGCTGAAGACTACACTTATCACCGCCGGTCCTTTTGAGACCAACACCTACGTATTGCAAAACACCGACACGGGCGATGCGGTCCTGGTGGACCCCTGTTGCGACTTTGACCGGGTGACGGACATAGTTGACCGCGAGCTGCAGGCCCGGGTGCAGGCCATACTCATCACCCACGGACATTTTGACCACAATTTCGGCGCGGGCTTTTTTGAAGACAAATATGCTGTCCCCGTGTATATGAACCACCGGGACATAGAGCTCGTGGAGATGCTGAAGCCCAAGGCCCTCATGTGGGGCTTTGCGGAAAGTGATTTCAGACAGCCCTCCCGTTACACGGACCTGCGGGATGGGGACCGGCTGGAGCCGGGAGGCATCGGGATACGGGTGCTGGAGGCCCCGGGGCACTCCCGGGGGAGCCTGGTGTACGTCACGGACGCCGGAGCCTTTTGCGGCGACGTGATATTTCGCCTGTCCATAGGCAGATACGATTTTGAAGGAGGCAACAGAGAGGAGCTGATGGAGAGCATCTCCTCCAAGATCCTCACCCTGCCCGACGACACGCCCCTCTATCCCGGCCACGGCGAGGTGACCACCGTGGGCTTTGAAAGGCTCGCCAACCCCTATATCAGGGACTGTATCTCTTGAAAAGCGCCGCAAAAAGCATTATAATTATAGTGTAGATACACATCTCTGCGCACAGAGACACCGACAGGAGTACATTGTGGTTTATCCCGGCGACTTAAAAATATTCAGCGGTACCGCTCATCCCCAGCTGGCAGAGGATATTGCCGACAAACTGGGTATATCGGTGGGCAAGACAGTGATCAAGAGATTTTCCGACGGCGAGTGCTACGTCCGTTTTGAAGACTCCGTCAGAGGCGTGGACGCCTTTGTGGTCCAGCCCACCTGCCCTCCCGACGTTGACAAAAACTACATGGAGCTGCTCATCATGCTGGACGCTCTCAAGCGGGCGTCGGCGGCCCGGATAACCTGCGTCATGCCCTACTACGGCTACGCCTGTCAGGAAAAGAAGGACGCTCCCAGAGAAGCCATCTCCGCCAAGCTGGTGGCCGACCTGCTGACCACCGCAGGAGCAGACAGAGTGGTGTCCATGGACCTCCATGCCGGAGCCATCCAGGGCTTTTTCAACATACCTGTCGATCATCTGACCGCCATCCCTCTCTTTTCCAACTATTTCATCGAGAAACAGCTGGACAACATCATATTCATCTCACCGGACGAAGGCCGCGCCAAGCACACCAGACAGATATCCAGCCGGGTAGGCGCCCCTCTCGCCGTGTGCTACAAGTTCCACCCGGACCACATGGAGACCTCCATATCCCACCTGGCCGGCGACGTAAAGGGCAAGATACCCATCATCACCGAGGATATGATCCGCACCGGCGGCTCCATCAACGAGTGCGTGGACACCCTGCTCGAAAACGGCTGCAAGCCGGAGATATACGTGGCGGCCACCCACGGCCTCTTTACGGGCAATTGCTTCGAGAAGCTGGACCGGCCCGAGATCAAGGAGATCATCACTCTGGACACCATACCCAGAAAGCCCGAGGCTCCCGAAAAGTTCAAGACCATCAAGTGCGGTCCCATCCTGGCTGACGCCATCAGCAGGATACACAGCAACGTGCCCATCACCAGCCTGTTCAAATAAGATCAGCGCCGGCAAACCACGGGGTTTGCCGGCTTTTTCTGTCATGCCACAGCTCTTGTCAGCCCTGCACTATCTGCGGGATCACATTTTCTTTCCCACCCACTGCGCCGTCTGCGGCAGGACGAGCCAAAGCCCCGTCTGCCCGGACTGCGAAAAGTATCTGGACTTCATAGAGCCCCCCTGCTGCGAACTGTGCTCCGGCACCCTCCGGGGCGGAGACGGGAATATATGCGCCTCCTGCGCCGCCCTGCGCCCCCGCTTTGTGCGCCTCACCTCCGCCGCAGCCTACAACGCCGCCACCGCCAGGATAGTCAAGAGAGCCAAATATGCGGGAGCGTATATGTATGTGGACTACATGGCGGAGCAGATAGACAGGAGATGCTTTTTCCCCCGGGGCGCGGAGCTGGTCACCTGTGTGCCCATGCACCTGAAGGAACGGCTCACCAGGACCTACGACCACAATCTGCTGCTGGGGAAGCTGGTGGCCCGCAGGAGGGGGCTGGACTTTGAGAGCCTGTTTGACAAGGTGTCCTTTTCCAAAAACCAGGCTTCCATAGGCGGAGAGGACCGGGAGAGGATAGCCAATATAGCCGGCACCTTCAGGGTCCGCCCCGGGGTCTCCGGGACACTGAAGGGCAAAAAGATAGTCGTGTGCGACGACGTCACCACCTCCGGCGCCACCATGAACGAGCTGGCGCGGCTCCTGTCCGAAGAAGGGGCCCGGGTGTGGTGCGTCACCTTTGCCAACTCGGGCTACGCCCCGCGGCACGGCCATATACTGCTGCTTTAGAGGACGTTTTCCAAAAAATCGGTGACCGCGGCGGAGCCGTCTCTGTATTCGCACACTGCCAGATCCACGGACACAAAGGAGTCTCCCAGACCGTGCACGTAGAGAAACTCGGCGCAGGTCTCCCTGAGAGCCTCCATTTTTTTGCGGCCCATGGACTCCTCCACCCTCACCCGGGACCCGGCCCGGCGGCAGCGGACCTCCACAATGTGCACCGTGTCCCCCTTGCGGCATATGATATCCAGCTCCCCCTTGCTGCCGTACCAGTTGCGGTAGAGCACCTCATAGCCCTGCAGGACCAGCCATTCCGCGGCGGCGTCTTCCCCGGCGCGGCCCATGGTCTTTTTGTCGGCGTCCATCTACAGTCCCTCCAAGAGTCCCGGGGCCAGCAGGCTCCTGACAGGCTCAAAGCTCTTGCGGTGACAGGGCAGGACCCCGTAGCGCCTGATGGCTTCCAGGTGCTGCCTGGTGCAGTAGCCCTTGTGTCCGGCGAAGCCGTATGCCGGATATTTTGCGTCCAGCTCATACATGATCCTGTCACGGGTCACCTTGGCTATGATGGAGGCGGCGCCGATGCTCTTTATCAGGCTGTCTCCCTTGACTATGGCCTCGTGCTCCACGGGCAGGCCCTTCACGGGCAGTCCGTCCACCAGAGCGAGAGCCGGCAGCGCGGGCAGGCCTTCCAGCGCCAGGGCCATGGCCCGATGGGTGGCGCGGAGGATGTTCAGCCTATCTATCTCCTCCGGCTCCACTATGCCCACCCCCACGCCTTCGGCCATGGCGTAGATGCGGTCATAGAGGGCTTCCCGGCGTTTTTCAGTCAGGGCCTTGGAGTCGTCTATGCCTTCCGTGTCCGCGTCCGGGGGCAGTATGACCGCGGCGGCCACCACGGGACCCGCCACGGGCCCCCTGCCCGCCTCGTCAACTCCCGCCACGGGATATATGCCCCGGGCCCTCAGGCTGTTTTCGTATTCCATGGGCTTTCCTTTTCTCTGAGATATGTCCGTCATTTGCTCCCCTCCCCCGGACCAAAAGCGAAGCCGCCGCGGTCCATGGCCCCCAGGAGGAACTCTGTCAGCTGCACGCTGTTCACGATGGCGTCATAACAGATGTCCGGGCACAGACCGGCTATGTCCTCCGGCGACATGGTCTCAAAAAAATCCTCCGGCAGGTCACAGCTGACGCTGCCGCCGCCTTTGTTGCCGGCAGAGGAACCGGCGCAGGAATTGTCCATATCCACGAAGGGGCTCCCTGCGGGGGAAAAGCAGAGGGTGACCACGTCTCTGCCTGCCCGTGAGGAATAGTCACCCGCGTCGGCAATGACTATATCCCTGTGCATAAAGCCCAGACCGTATTCCCGGGCAAACTCTTCGGCATAGGAATCCCACCGGCCGCGGACCACAGTCCCGTTTGCCCGCAGCAGCTCCCGGGCAGCCTCAGACATACCTATATGTGTGACAGTGTCGTCCGCGATCAGCTCCTTCAGGGTGAGGAACACGTCCAGAAAACCCGGCTCCAGCCCCGTGACGCCCGGCCGCAGGATCAGGGATACAGGCCGGGGATCCCCGATGAAATCTTCCTTTTTATAGAGGAGTATATCGGCCGGCCCTGCAACGCCCTCGCCCGTAACGCTGATGCCTCTGTAATATCTTCTGTTTGTCCCGCCGACCAGCATGCCGGCACCTCCGAATATGCTTTTCTGTTGGCTGCCGCAGGCAGCGCCATTATGAGTATAGCACATATGGACCCAAAAGGAGCGGCGGGAAAGCTTTTGTGCTATAATATAGACAGACCGGGGCGGCGAGCCGCCCCTGCCGCAAGATCACAAGGAGCAATATATGTTTACCGTTCACAGCGCGTCCACTCCCCGGGAGGAGCTGGCGCTGAAGAGATGCATGGCTTCCGCCTTCGGCCCCGGCAGCCTGGCGGGGGCCTCCGGACGGGTCGGCTTTATCAGCAAATATTTCGGCTCGGATTTTCTCGTTATCGCCGACACAGAGGACTGCGTTGCGGCCTCCGGGCTGTGCGCGGCGCCCTGCCCGGTGTATATAGACGAAGTGCCGGTGCCCCAGGCCTCCATAGGTCTGGTAGCCACCCGCGCCGCCTTCAGAAAACAGGGCATGGCGGAAGGGTGCCTCAGAGAGACCCACCGGCGGTTTCGGGACAGGGGCATACCCCTTTCCTGCCTGTGGCCCTTTGCCTACTTCTTTTATCGCAAATACGGCTGGGAAATAGGCGGCAGCGCTCTGGAATGCAGCGCCTCGCCGGAGGCCTTCGCAGACTGCGAGGCCGCCCCTCTGTTTTTTGAAAGCGGAGCCGACACGGAGAATATCATCGCCCTCCACGCCGGGAGCTTTTGCCGGTACAACGGCTCCAACGTCCGCAGCCGGTTTTGGTGGCGCGAATATCCCGACATGTTTGCCCGCGGAGGGCTGAAGGGAGCGTATATCAGAGACAGCAAGGGCTGCCCGTCGGCGGGCTGCATCTTCTGTGAGAGGGAAAGAGACGGCGTCCGGTATCTCCAGATACCCGAGATATACTACACCCGGCACTCCGACATGCGCCTGCTCATGGGTAGCCTGACCAAAGAGTATCCCGACACGGGCTTTGACTTCAGACTGCCGCCGGACACCGACTTTTTCCGCACTATGCCCGACCCCAGACAGGTCCGCCGCGCCCTCGTGTCCGGCCACATGCTCCGGGTCCACGACCCCGCCGGGGCCCTGGTCTGGCTGAAGCCGCGGAACAGCGGGACCCTGAGCTTTTCCATCGAGGACCCCTTTGAGGAGGAGCCCCACCGGTTTACCGTCACCTGGGACGGGCCCTGCCCCCGGATCGCCGGCTACACCGGGGTGAACCCGGTGGAGACGTCCATCGGCCTCTTTTCACAGCTCTACTGCGGCGCGGTAAAGCTCGGCCCGGACAACCGGCGGGACTACGTCTCCTGCAGCGAGGAAGCCGCCGGGCTCCTCAGGGACCTGATGCCCGTGAACGGAGCCTACAGAAGCAGCATGGACCCCGGGTAAGGGCAGAGAGCCCGCCGGGGCAGCTTGCCCTCCACTACGGAATAGTATTCTCCGGCTTCGGTCTTGAAGGCAGCGGCAAGGCTGAAGCCCTCCCAGCCGCCGCCCAGTCTGTCTATGATCACCGAGTCCACTCCGGCGGAGCCGGTGGCCATGGGCTCCACCGAGACGCACTGGGTCAGGTGTCCGTCAACTTTGATTCTGATTACTGCCATATCTTTTCCTTGTCAATAAAAACCCCCGCTCTCACAATGAGAGCGGGGTGTGTCCCTTGGGTGAATTATACTGTTGCGGCGTCGCTTATCCGCTGTATTTTTCGATGAAGGCTTCCACGTCGGCGACCAGAGCGTCATACTCGGCCTTGTATTTGCCGTATTTGTCCGGATTTTTCGAGATAGCGTTTTCTGCGACAACAATGGCATGCTCTATATGGGTAGATATTGGCCTTGGCGGAGATTCCTTTGGTTTTACTATTTTATACTGTAACT